>DASPSM010000280.1:0-35437 GCA_035623955.1 Planctomycetaceae bacterium | reverse complement strand
CCGCACAAACTCGGGAAAATTCCAATACGCGAACCACTCCCAACTTGAGGCGATGTTCTGCGGCGGCACGCCTGATTCGCGCAAACGCTCGGCCAGAATCCATTGGACATCGCCTTTTGCCAGGTCTTCGCGCGTCCAAATGGCCGATCCGACTAACAATACGAGACAGCAGCCCGCGACAGCCAGTCTCCTCGAGATCAACAGGCCCTGATATCGCTTAGCAAGGACGATGGCGAAGAGCGGCAGAAAGGGGAGCTGGTAAGAGTCCCATTGCTGAAAGAAGATCAGGTTGCAGCCCAGCAGAGACAGCGATGTCAAATCGAGTAGCAGCTCGCGGGGGGCCGGCGGAGGAAATGAACTCGCCGTGGGCGAGATCAAGCTGGCGTATCGCTCCAACAACGCGCGGGCGATCAGGGCCGCTCCGATCACGACAAAAATCGTCACGGCCCAGCGAACCGGCTCCCCCAAGACCAGCAGCACGTCATAGGTGTGACGCAAAAAAGGCATCAGTGCCGTGTTGCCGTGAAAGTCGGACGAATTGTATCCGTAGCCGATGACTTTCCAGCCGTACACGACCCCCGCCGAAAACAGGGCCAAGAAGCCGAGTAACCATGCGAGCGAGCTGCGAGGCGACACCGTGCGTCCAATCGCAGCGCCGGTGTTTGGCTTCGCGAAAACCGCGACAAAGTCGCCAAGCGCCGCCCAAGCCGCCAAGAGCACGAGCGGCACGAGCCACAGGGCCTGATATTCCAAAAGGACCAGCGGCCGCCACGGCAGGACGCGGAAAAAGTGACCCTGGGAGAAAAAGAGCCTCTGTCGGAACAGAACCGACTCGGCCGCCCAATTGGAATAAAACAAGCCGCGATACAGCTGCCAGGCCACGGCGCCGAGCGGGAGCGAAAGGCCGATCGCATAGTACTTGAGTCGAGCGATGCGCTGCGCATCGAACAGGCACAACACTCCGAGCGCTGCGACAAGAGACGCGCCGAACTGCCGTGTGAGGATGCTGGCGGCGCCGGCGATCGCCGCGACGATCCACGCGGGCACGGTCATCACGCGCAGCGCCCGAGTGTACAAAAAGAGTGCGACAATCAACGTGACCAGGAAAGGGATGTCGGTCTGAAACGAAAGACTCATGCGGAAGAACAGCGACGAAGACGCCAGACACATCGTCAACAGATTCGACGCCATTCCACTCAGTCCGTGCTCGCTGGCCAGCGCCCGGAAGGCAATCAGCCCGATGACCGTTAGCGCCACGGTTGAGAGCCGCAGCGTGACGTACGAGTCGCCGAGCGCGAGACAAAAGAGGGCGCCCCACAGGGCTTGAAAGGGCATATTCGGCGCCACCCAATCGTCGAGTTTGTATTGGCCCGTCTCTAGCAGATGGCGAACGGTCGACGCGTAGGCCCAGTCGTCGAGGACCGGGCATTCACGCAGCGGATTCACCGCCGCGACCGCGACCAGATACAGGCCGATCACCAGGCACAGCCCCGGCCACCCAGCCAGACCCGTTGCGGAGGACGCTGCCCCGGTGGAGGCGCTCGGTTCCACGCTCATGACTTGGGTCCGACGCGGGGACTGCGCGGCATCGATCGCGGTCGGGCTGCCGGCGCGTCAGGAATTCGTCGCACAGCGTAGAACGTTTCCTGCCCGCGCGCGTAGACGCTGACGTAGTGGGCCGTCTCGACGACTTCCCAACGTTCACCCGGAGGCGGTTTCAGCTCATGGACGACGCGGTACTCGGCCGCATCCTGGCCGGGCGGCATCCACTCGTCAAAGAAATAGGCATACGAGGTGTCGGGGTGAAACAGGCCCCGTTCCGCCGCGTCTTCAAAGTTCCAGAAGAAGAACCACTTCCAATCGGAGAAGATTTGTTGGGGCGGGATGCCCTTGTCTTTCAGCCGCACAGACAGTGTCCACAGTGCCTCATCCTTGGCGAGATCTTCGCGCGTCCAAATCGCGTCGCCGACAAACAGCAACAGGCAGCAGGCGACGACCAGGCGGCGCCGCGCGAGCAGCAGATTTTCCAGCGGCTTCCCAACGGCGATTGCCGCGTAGGGAACGAGGGGGACCAGATAGTTATCGGTGAACTGGTTGAAGACCAGGCCGATGGCCACCAGAAACAGCGCCGTGAAATCGAGAACGCAAAGCGAGAGCTGCGTCGGGTCGCCGGTCCCCAGTCGGGCCGACCGTGCGACAATCAACCGCGTAAACAACGCGGCTCCCACGACCACGAAGATCGTCGCCCCCCAACGCACCGGATCGCCCATCACTTCGAGGATGTCGTAGCAATCCGGCAGAAACGGCATGAGCGCGTGCGAGCCCTGAAAATTGGCAGTGTGATAGGCAAAGCCCAGGACCTTCCAGCCATAGACCACGGTGCAGGCGAACACCGCGATCCAAAAGGCGAGTGCCGCGATCGATCGACGCCGTTGGCGCGGATCGCTCCCGGCAGAAAGCTGGCCGTCGCGCCCCTCCCGTATGAATGCCAGCGCTGCGAGGCAAACCAGCGGAATCAAAAACCACGCGAGGTACTCGAGGATCGCCCCGGGACGCCACGGAAGCTGCTTGAAGAACGCACCCGACGCAAAATAGTTTCGCGCGCGGTACACCTGGAATCCGGCCGCCCAATTCGCATGGTTGAGTCCTTGATTGACTTGCCAGACCGCGGCCACGATGGGGAGCGCAACCCCCAAAACGTAATACCCGAGGCGCGCCCACCGCCGCCGGTCGAACAACCAGACCAGTCCGACCGCTGCGACCAGGACGACCCCGAACTGTCTTGTCCCGACGGTGGCCGCGGCCGCGACCGACCCGGCAACCCAATCGGCCAGGCGCATGCCGCGGACCGCCCGGGTGTAAAAGAAAACGGCGATCGTCAACAGCGACGCAAAGGGGACGTCGCTCATATAGCTCAGGCTCAATTTGAAGAAGATCGAGCACGAGGCGACACACAGCGTCAACAGGTCCGCGGCCCCGCGGCTCAAGCCGTGCTCGCGCGCCAAACCGCGAAATGCCAACAGCCCCAACACCGCGAGCACAAGCGTCGACCAGCGCAAGGCGACGAACGAATGTCCGAAAATCAGGCAGAATGCCGCGCCCCAGCCGCACTGAAACGGAGTGTTCGCGCTTGACCAGTCATGAGCCAGGTAGTGGCCCGTCTCCAACAGCCTCCACGCCGACCAGGCGTATGCCCAATCGTCGCGCACGGGACAGTTCCGAAAAGGGTTCACCGCGAAAACGGCGATCAGATAGAGCGCGAGAACAACCCAGATTCCGAATCGCGAAAAGAAGGGCGTCGATCCGGTTCCGATTTCGGAACTTGGCGGGAGCATGAGCGCTGATGAATCTCCACGCGCGGGAGTCGAGCGAGAGGGCTAATTCATACCGTAATATCTGCCGCGCGGACGCGCCAAGGCGCGCCCGCTACGGTGCTGCTCTCTCACGTCGCGCCGGATAACGATCGGCAACGCTCAGGCCTTGCGGATCTTCTCGCGGCCCTGCTTCACGTTCTTGGTCGCGTTGCGGGTGTCGATTACCAGCGTTGAGTTTTCGACGATGAAGTCATAGTCGTAGGCTGAATGGTCGGTCGCGATCAACACACAGTCCTGCGAGGCCAGGAATTGCGGCGTCAGTTCGGTGCTCGCCATATCGGGCACATGATGGTGCCGCATGGCCGGCAGCCGGGGGATATGCGGATCGTTATAGGTCAGCTTCGCGCCCCGGCCTAACAGCATCTCCATCAGCACGAACGATGGGCTTTCGCGCGGATCATCGACGTCCTTCTTGTAGGCCACTCCCAAGAGACAAATCTGGCTGCCGTTGATCGGCTTGCCAATGTCGTTGAGCGCCTCGGCCAGCCGCATCACCACGTATTCAGGCATCCGCGAATTGATTTCGCCCGCCAGTTCGATGAACCGCGTGGGCAGTCCTTGTTTCCGCGCGAGCCACGTCAAATAAAACGGATCGATCGGAATGCAGTGTCCGCCCAACCCCGGTCCAGGATAAAACGCCTGGAAACCGAACGGCTTCGTGCGGGCGGCGTCGATCACCTCCCAGACGTCGATCCCCATCCGGTCGTAGAGCATCTTAAGCTCGTTGACCAAGGCGATGTTCACGGCCCGATAGGTGTTCTCCAGAATCTTGCAAGCCTCGGCTACTTCCAGGCTCGAGACGGGAATCACTTTGACAATCGCTTGCGAGTAAAGCTGCTGGGCCAGCTTGAGGCTGGCATCGTCGAGCGCCCCAACAACTTTAGGAATGCCGGCGGCCGTGTAATCGGGGTTGCCCGGATCCTCGCGCTCAGGGCTGTAGGCCAGGAAGTAATCTTTGCCGGGCGTGAGGTGGCTGCGCGCCAGGATTGGCAGGACGACGTCCCGCGTGGTTGTCGGATACGTCGTGCTTTCGAGGATCACTAGCTGGCCGGGCCGCAAAGCCGCGCCAATCGCCTCGGCCGTCTTCTCGACAAAGACCAGGTCTGGATCGCGACTCTCGTTGAGGGGGGTCGGCACGCAGATCAGCAGCGCGTCTGCTTCCGCGAGCCGCGCCATGTCGGCCGTCGCCTCGAACTGCTTCGCTTTGCGCCACTTCGAGACGAGCGTCGAATCGACGTGCTTGATGTAGCTCCGTCCCGCGTTGAGCGAGTCGACCTTCCGCTGGTCGACGTCGAAGCCGATGGTGCGGTAGCCGGCACTGACGAAGGCATTGATCAGCGGCAATCCGACGTAGCCGAGCCCGATCACTCCCACGAGGGCTGACTTGTCGAGAATGGCCTGTTCGAGCGGCTTGCTCATACAGAACGCGTCCGATCTTCGGCCCGCCGCTGGCCCGCAAAACAGCGGCCCGATGGCCGTCTCAGACGGCGCGGGATGATATCACCAAAGGCCGTAAGTCGGCAACGATTGCGCACTGGGGAAAGAGTTTTTAATTGCGGTGCGACAACGTGGTGAAAACCGCGTCGCGGAGGCCTCGATCACTCGCAAATCTGACAATCGAAACAGATCTGCGGGCCGCGGCGCGAAAAATTTGTGCCTTTGCTGCTGGAGCGTTCAGGCTCGTTGACTCGCCTTCTCGACCGTCTAGAATGGCTTATCTTGGCCAAAAAACAGGCGAATCGCGCCCCCGGCCAACCGCCGCGACGCATGAATATCGAAGGACGCCTCGACACAGCGTTATTTCCCCGCGCCGGGGTGACTCGAAAAGGGACGATCGACGGATGACCGCAGAATCTCCTTCGAACGGCCCTCGCCTGCCCGACGACCCACGTGCGAGCCAGTCAGTCTCTGACCGTTCCCATGTTCTCAGGCGTCGTTGCTTGACCGCGCTGCCAGTTTACAACGAGGCGCGGCATATCCCCGAGGTCCTGGGCGAAGTCCGCCGCTACAGCCAGGACGTGCTGGTCGTCAACGACGGCTCCAGTGACGACACGCCAATTGTGCTCGCGCGCGAACCGGGCATCATCGTGGTGGCGCACTCCAAGAACTTGGGGTACGGGGCCGCCCTGCAGACTGCCTTCGACTTTGCCATCAAGAACGCCTACGAAGTTCTGGTGACCATCGATTGCGACGGGCAGCATCAGCCAAGGCTAATTCCCGAACTGGCGGCGGCCGTTTTTCCGCCGGGCGAAGCGCCGGTCGACATCGTCTCGGGCAGCCGCTACTTGAAAACGTTCGACGGCAACAGCCGCCCCCCGGAAGAGCGGCGCAAAATCAACGCCGAGATCACGCAAATCGTGAACGATCGGCTCGGCCTCGAGCTGACCGACGCGTTCTGCGGGTTCAAAGCCTACCGCGTCGAAGCGCTCAAGCGGCTGAAAATTACGGATAACGGCTATGCCATGCCGCTTCAGCTTTGGGTGCAAGCGGCTGCACTCGGTTTGCGGATCGTCGAGTTCGCAGTGCCCCTGGTTTACCTGGACGAGAAACGATCGTTCGGCGGATCGCTCGATGACGGACGGCGAAGGATGGCGCATTATCTTTCGGTGCTCGACGCCGAGATTGCGGCCGTGGGGTTCGTTCCGCCGTCCGCGCGGAAGCCTCTTACGTGCGGTGCTCAATGTGACTCCCAGGATTGAAATCGGCCGCTCTTACTCCCTTACTGCTCGCTCAGTCTCATGAAGAGTTCTTGTACGACACACGAGGCGGCTCTTCCGAACGCGGGCACGCCGATGCCGCCGATCGACGAGGCGCCCTGGCACGGCCGCCACTTGCGGACTCCGCGGCAGGATTTCGCCGTCTTGGCCGATCCGTCGCTGGTCCAAGGCATCGAAGTGGCCAAACAGAATCACGCTGCGCTCACGGGCCGCGATTTGAATGTCCAGGGGCGGACCCTCGGCCGGATGCGCGAGTGGACGCGTGACGAGGTCCTGAGCGCGGCCCGCGACTATACGGCCGAGCTGCTCAACGCGACAGCCGCTGCTGACGGACCGATCGAACCGGAACCCGCCGCGTCGCCGTTGGCGGACCTCTTATTCGTCGCCGGACATCAACCCGCGCTGTTTCATCCCGGGGTCTGGGCGAAGAATTTCGCGGTTTACGACATGTCGACTCGGGCCGGCGGCATGTCGCTTAACCTTTCCGTCGATACGGATCTGATGAGCAGCACGACGATCCGCGTGCCGGTGAAAGCGTCGCCGGACCCGCAGATCGAGCGAATTCACTTCGACGCGGACCGCCCGCGCGGCCCGTGGGAAGAGAACGCTGTCCGCGACCGGGCGCTCTTCGAGAGCTTCGGAGAGCGCGTTTGCGACAAGCTCAGCCCGTGGGGCGTCACGCCCGTGCTGCGGGAGCAGTGGCCCAACGCCGTGCGAGCCTCGCAGCGATTTGGGCTGCTGAGCGACTCGCTGATTGCCTCGCGCGTCAGGCTGGAACGCCGATGGGGTGCATCCAACTTGGAGCTGCCGATCAGCCGGATGTGCGAGCTGGATCCGTTTCTGTGGTTCGCCTCTCTTCTGCTCGCGCATTTGCCGCGATTTGTGGCCGTCCACAACCAGGTGCTGGCCGAATATCGCCAGGTAAACCACATCCGCAGCCGGACGCACCCGGTCCCCGAGCTCAAGAGCAAGGGGGACTGTTACGAGGCTCCCTTCTGGGTCTGGCGCCGCGGCGAAAGCGTGCGCTCGCGCGTCTTCGCGCGGCAGGTCGGGCGCGAAATCGCCCTTTCCGACGGCAAAACCGAGTTCGCTCGCCTGCCGCTCGCTCCCGACCGCGAAGCGTGCTGCGCGGTCGAGGTCCTGCGCGAATTGCCCCAGCGGGGAATCCGCCTCAGGGCGCGGGCCCTCACGACGACCCTCTTTTCGCGGCTCTGCCTGGCCGACCTGTTCGTGCACGGGATCGGCGGCGCGAAGTATGACGAGATGACGGACCGGATTATGTCCCGGTTCATAGGCGTCTCGCCTCCGGGATTCATGACGCTGACCGCCAGTCTGTACCTTCCCCTGGCCGAAAACGGATTGGTCACCGCGGAAGACGAAGCACGGTACGTGCGGCGGTTGCGCGAGTTGCGATGGAACGCCGATCGGCATCTGAATACGTCGGGCGACGCCGAGACGCGCGACTTGATGGCTCAGAAAGCAGCGCTTATTGTTTCGCTCAACTCAGCTAAGCAAACGTCGGCGAGGCCGTCTTACTCGCGCAGTTACACCAGTGAGAACTTCCAACGTTTCCGGCAAATGCAGGATCTCAATTGCCGCTTGGCCGAGAAAGCCGCGCCACTTTCACAAAGTGTGTCCAACGAACTTGCTGAGATTCGCCGCCGTCTGGGCACGCATTCCTTGCTACACGACCGCGAGTTCGCCTTCTCCCTCTATCCGGAAGACAAACTGCGCCGGTTGATGGGTTCGCTGTTAACGGTTGGCCGATAGAGGGCGCGTTGAGAGGCGCGCCCGCGCAGTTCGACGTACGCGTTGTGCTCTTTCGCGACCGAGAGCCTAAAGCATTGCTTCCAACAGTCGTGTCAGCTCCTCGTCGCTGATCTCGCGTGGGTTCCCATCCATGCTGCTGCCTCGCGAACCTTTGACGATCGCGGGGATCGCCGAGCGTTCGACGCCAAGCGCCGAGAGTCGCGGGGGAATGCCGATCTGGCGAACGATCCCCTCGATGTGCTGAGTGAATCTCTCGGCCGCTTCAGCTTCGCCGAGTCGCGACTGTGCATCGACGAGCGTCCACAAACGTGCGAGTTCGGCACGCCGCACCTCTCGGTTCACGCGGAGCGCCGTGGGCAGCATTACGGCGCAAGCCAGACCGTGCGGTACTCCGCAGTGAATGCCGAGCGCGGGAGCCACTCCGTGCGCGAGGCCGAGTCCCGAGTTTGCCAAAGCCATTCCCGATAGGAATGCCGCGTAGGCCATCGCTTCTCGCGCGGCTCGGTCGGCGCCGTCAGCCACGGCCCGCACGATCGCAGGCAGAGCCCGCGAAAGGCCCTCGAGTGCGAGCGATTGCGGGATCGGCTGGGCGCGACGCGAGATGTAGCTTTCGATCAGCTGGGTAATTGCGTCCATGCCGGTATGCGCCGTGATCCGTGGCGGCAAGCCGACAGTGAGCTCGGGGTCGATCATTACGGCACGAGGCACCAGGAACTCGCTGCGCAGGCTCTTTTTGTATGGAGGATTTTGCGACGAGATGACCGCGTTCTTGGTCGCCTCGCTTCCGGTGCCCGCGGTCGTCGGCACGGCCAGAATAGGAAGCGGCGGAGCCTCGATCTTCAGTCCTTTTCCGACCCCCTCGAGAAAATCCGCAACGCTATGGCCCTGACGGTTCGTGGCCAGTGCCGCCACGGCCTTCGCCAAGTCGAGCGCCGAGCCTCCTCCGATCGCGAGGATCAGGTCCCCCGACCGGGGGGCGCGAGCCACAACATCTGCGACCGCACTGTCGACGTCGGACACCTCGGGCTCGCGAGAGATCAATGCCAGTGGAAGTACTTCGACGCCAGCCTGCCGCACCGTAGCAGTGATCGCCTCGATCACCCCCTGCCGTCGCAGCGCCCGCGAGCCGCTGACCAGGAAGGCGCGTTGGCCCAGCGTCCGAGCCAGTTGGCCAATTTCCGCGCGGCGACCCCAGCCAAACAGCACCTGCGGATTGGCGAGAAAATCAAATCGCAGCGGCGGGCCAGCGGCATCCTCAGGCATCTTCAGCTGGCTGCTCCTGCTTCCGGTGCTACGATTTCCTCTTGGCGTGAATTTCCTGGTCGGAGAGCTTGATGATAAAGACTCCGATTTTGAGCGAAAGCAATCAACTTTCGTTGCCGTGGCGCCGACCGCTTCCCACCTGATTAAACCCGACGCGGCGACTCAGCGTGTCGGCTGTGAGGTCGTTGACATCCTCGCAAGTCCTTTTAAAATCAGGGGTTTCCTCTTCTTCGGCATAGCGCAGGGCGCCCTGTGTATGCCGGGTTTTGGGGGTGGCAGGGTTGGACGAAGCGATTCGCAAAGCCCACATTCTGATCGAGGCACTGGGATGGATTCGCCAGTTCCGGGGCTGCTACGTCGTGATCAAGCTCGGGGGCAGTGCCCTGGAAGAGGCGGCGGCCGTCCGCAGCGTGCTGACAGACGTCATTTTCCTCTCCACCGTCGGGATGAAGCCGATCCTTGTCCATGGGGGCGGAAAGTCGATCACTCAAGCGATGAACGCGGCCGGAATCGAGCCCAAGTTCGTCAACGGGCGTCGTTACACCGACGAACGGACGCTCGAAATCGTAGCGAAAACCCTCGCGGCGGAAATCTGTGGCTCGCTGGTCGAGGAGATCAAGCGACAAAAGGCGGACGCCGTCGGACTAAGCTATCTCGGCCGGAATTGCCTGATCGGGCAGAAGCTAGCGCTGAAAGGCGACCGGGGCGAGACGGTCGATTTGGGACGCGTCGGCGAGGTCGTCGACTTGGACCGCCGACCGATTGACGAAGCGTTCGCAGCCGCGGCCATTCCGGTAATTCCCTCGATTGCACTCGACTCAGCGGGGCAGAAGCTCAACGTGAACGCCGACACCGCTGCTGCCGCCGTTGCGCGTCTGTTGCGGGCCGAGAAGCTGGTCTTTCTGAGCGACGTGCCGGGGATTTTCCGCGACCGCCGCGATCCGTCGACGCTGATTTCGCATTTGCCCGCGAGCCTTTGCCGCGGATTGATTGTCGAAGGGGTGATCGAGGCGGGCATGGTGCCGAAGGTCGAGGCGGCACTCGAGGCCTTGCAGAGCGGAGTGCGAAAAGTCCACATTGTAGATGCCGCCATGCCGCACGCCATGTTATTGGAGGTTTATTCCGATTCCGCCGTGGGGACGGAAATCGTCCCTTGAGGGAGCTAGGGCTCCAAAAGCGTGACAGGACTGCCGGCAATCGCGGCCAAACGGTAAGGGTGCCAAAAAAATGAATCGAGCCACGACGGCAACAAGTGCGCATACGATCGAGCTCTTCGACCGCTATGTGATTCCCAACTACAAACGCTTTCCGGTCTGCCTCGTGCGGGGCGAAGGCTCGTACGTGTGGGATGCCGAGGGAAATCGTTACCTCGATCTGTTCCCCGGCTGGGGCTGCAACATTCTCGGGTATTCGCCCCCCGCGGTCGTGCGGGCCATCCAGGCCCAGGTGGCCGACCTGATTCATGTCCCCAATACCTGGTACACGGAAGCCCAGGGCGAGTTCGCCGAGCTCCTGTGCACGCGGGGCTTTGGACAGGCCTTCTTCTGCAACAGTGGGGCGGAGGCGGTCGAGGCCGCGATCAAGCTCGCGCGGCTGCACGGCGAGGGCCGCTACAAAATCATCACCTTCGAGAACAGTTTTCACGGGCGGACTCTCGGCGCCCTCACCGCGACGGCCCAGCCCAAATATCACGAGGGACTCGGGCCGCTGGTGGCCGGGTTCCGATACGCTCCGCTCAACGACCTCGATGAGGTTAAAGATCTGATCGACGACGAGACGTGCGGAATCCTCGTCGAGCCGGTGCAGGGCGAAGGCGGCATCAACACGGCCGGGAACGATTTTCTCGTCGGTCTGCGGAAACTCGCCGACGAGCGTCGCTGTTTGCTGATCTTCGATGAAGTGCAGACGGGCTTGGGCCGCACGGGGACGTGGTTTGCCTATCAGCAGACGCCCGTGCAGCCCGACGTGATGACTCTGGCCAAAGGACTGGCTGGCGGCGTGGCCTGCGGCGCAATGCTCGCCCGTCCGGAAGTCGCCAAGAGTCTGCGCCCCGGAACGCACGCCAGCACGTTCGGCGGCAATCCGCTGGCGATGGCCGCCGGCTGTGCCGCCGTGCGGATGATCGAAGAGGAAGGGCTGCTCGACAATTGTCGCCGCATGTCGGACCGCTTCCGCACGCGTTTCGAGGCTCTGCAAAGCGAGCTGCCACTCATCCGCGAGCTGCGGATCCGCGGGCTGATGATCGGCATCGATTTGAACGTTCCGGCCGGGGCCGCGGTCCAGAAGGCAATGCAGCGCGGCGTACTGTTGAACGTCACGCACGACACGGTCGTACGGCTCTTGCCGGCTATGAACATCGCGGAAGAGCAGGTCGACCAGGGATGCGACACCATTGCCGAAGTCCTGCGGGAGATCGCCGATGAAAGCTGATCGCCCGCAGCGCGCGGGAAAATCGCCTTCGTCAAAACCGGCGCCGCCCAAATCGCATCCTGTGAATCGGCTCCGGAATGCCAAGCCGCATGCCGCTCAGACAGCCAGCCTGAACGGCCAGAGCGGCCACAAGCCGGGAGCGATTTCAAAAGTCACAAGCGAAGCGTCCCGAAAGAGCAAAGGAAAGAACCGGGCCCAATCGACTCGAAACTCCGCACAGCTGCGGCACCTGACCTCGGTATTCGATCTTTCCCCCAAAGATGTGGAAGCCATCCTGGCGATCTCGGCAGATTTGAAGGCCCGACTTGCGCGGGGCGATCGGCCGCCGATCCTTCAAGGACGCGTGTTGACGCTCGTCTTCGAGAAACCCTCTCTGCGGACACGAAACAGCTTCGAGGGCGCCGTCATCCAACTCGGGGGAGGCAGCGTCTTTTTGACAACGCAAGATGCGGGGCTGAACGGGCGCGAATCGCTGCCGGACGTCGCCCGCGTGCTGAGCGCGTATTCCGACGCCATCGTGATGCGAACATTTCGTCAATCACTGATCGAAGACTTCGCAAAACTGTCGAGTTGTCCGGTCGTCAATGGATTGTCCGACGACCTGCACCCCTGCCAGGCGCTCACCGATCTGTTCACGATTCGCGAAGCCTTCGGCCGTCTCGGCGGGTTGCGGATTGTCTACGTCGGAGACGGCAACAACGTTGCCGCCTCGCTGGCGATGGCAGCGGCTTTCGCCAAAATGCCGATCACGTTCTGCTCGCCACGCGGCTACGAACTATCGGCGAGTTTCCTCCGAGACATCCGCAAGCGGTTTCCCAAGGTGGACGTCGAGCTGATCGGCGACCCGTTTCGTGCTGTCAGGAACGCGGACATCGTTTACACCGACGTCTGGGCCAGCATGGGACAGGAATCGCAGGCCCACGAGCGCGAGAAAGCCTTTGCGTCCTTCCAAGTCAATCAAGCGTTGATGGCGGCGGCTCCCAAGTCGGCTCGCTTCATGCATGACCTGCCGGCCAAACGCGGACTCGAAGTCACCGACGATGTGATGGACGGGCCGCAGAGCATTGTGTTTCGCCAGGCGGAAAACCGCATGCACTTGGCCAAGGGACTCTTGGTCTGGCTCCTTGCGGATGGTGCCGATCATGCGACGTAACGGGCGCGCGCCCGATGCGTTGCGGCCGCTGACGGTTCGCAGGCGCTTTACGGCCGCAGCACCCGGCAGCGTCCTGATTCAGGCCGGCCGCACCGCGGTGTTATGCACCGCCAGCATCGAAGAAGCGGTCCCCCCCTGGAAAGCCAACCAGGAAACGCCTGGCGGTTGGGTAACGGCCGAATACAGCATGCTTCCCGGCAGCACCGCCCCGCGCAAGAAGCGCGAGCGGGGCCAGATCGACGGGCGCAGCCAGGAGATTCAACGCCTCATTGGGCGCAGCCTGCGTGCCGTAGTGGACTTGATTGCCCTCGGACCCCGGACAGTGACCGTCGATTGCGACGTGCTCGAGGCCGACGGTGGCACCCGCACTGCCAGCATCACGGGAGGCTTCCTGGCCCTGGTCGATGCGCTCGATTCGATTCGCGACAAGTTCGCCGCGGGGCGAATCCCGATCGTTAACAGTGTTGCGGCCATAAGTGTCGGCGTCGTCGAGGGATCAGTGCTGGTGGACCTCGATTACTCAGAGGACGTCCGGGCCGAGGTCGATTTCAATGTCGTCATGACGGGGTCCGGCGACTTTATCGAGGTCCAGGGGACTGCCGAGGGATATCCGTTCCCTGCCGAATTGCTCGAGCGGCAGGTGCAGGCGGCCCGTACAGCCATTGCCCAGCTGACGGCCCGGCAGCGAGAAATCTTGAGCGAAAAATGGCCTCTGGACGAAATTCGGACGAGTTGCTAGCATCCGCGGCCCTGTCCAAGCTCTCACTCAAATCCCCGTCCAAATCGCCTGTCGCGTCCTAGCCTTCCCCGGGCCAAAGCGCATTTCAGAATGGAGTCTGTCGTGCGGAGCAAAAGTCGCCTCGCGGTCGTTCTGGCTATTTTCGCGGGTCTTGCATTTGCAGTTTCCGCCTCACGGGCAGCGTCCACGATCGAGGCCGTGAAAGGCAAGCACTACAAGCTCACGAAGCGTCACGGCCCGTGGATGATCATGGTGGCCAGCTTCACCAAGCCCCCAGAAGATCGCCGCGGTGAAGGCATGACGCCCGAACAAGCCGCGGAAGAACTCGTCTACGAACTCCGCTTGCACCACATCCCCGCCTACACGTTCCGACAGGAAGAGGTCGAGGAGGAAGTCGAGGTCGTCGGCCGGCGCACCATGACGCCCCAAAAGGCGAAGGTCCGCAACTGGGCGGGCGGGATTTGCGTTTTGGCAGGCAATTATCCCTCGAGCAACGACAAGGTCGCGCAAGAGACGTTGCACTATATCAAGAAGTTCGAGCCGCAGTTCCTCAGCGACGTGGAAACCGCGAATCTGGCGGCTCCCGGCTCGGCCATCAAGCGCTCCAAGAGTGGCGGCATCTTCCGCACGACGAAGGATCGGCCCGAACCGTTTAGCGGCGCATTCATGACGACCAATCCGCTTTTGTCCGAGGAAGAGCTGGCCGTGCGTCGCCGCGACCCGTTCATCATCAAGCTCAACTCGGGGAGCGAATACTCGCTGTTGACCAACCCCAAGCGTTACACGGTGATCATCGCGACCTTCCAGGGTCGTTACTATACGCAGGTCAGCAAGGAGTCGCCCGACGATCACAAGTTCTCGCTCGACAATTCGCCTCTCAACGACGCGGGCGAACGGGCCTGGGAATTGTGTTCCGCTCTGCGGCACGCGCGGTCGCTGGGTTACGACCGCGAGTTCGAAGCGTACGTCTATCATGACCGCTATTCGTCGATCGTCACGGTTGGCTCGTTCGACTCGAAGGACGATCCGCGGATTGTCGAAATTCAGAACTTCTTCGGGGCTAAGGTGACGCAGGTCAAAGCAGATGGCACGCCGTCACTAGGAGCCGAGGCCTTCGCCATTCCCCATCACCCGCGCCCCAACGAGTCGGTGAAGACTTGGATCTTCGATCCGTACCCCGAGTTGATCGAAGTCCCGCGGTAATGCTCGCCGGTCGAGCCATCGGCTGAGCGTTGACACCGCAGGCGGCGACCGGAACACTCTGCGAAATGAGTGCAACGAAAACTGCCGCTCGGCTTGTCGTCGCCAGCCGCAACAAGAAGAAGACGGGCGAGATTCGCGACTTGCTCGCCCCCTTCGACATCGAAGTGGTTGACCTGTCCGAGATTGCCGGCGTTCCCGACGTCGTCGAGGACGGCCGCACATTTGCCGAAAACGCGGCCAAGAAGGCGTCCGAAACCGCGCGGACGCTCTCGCTTTGGACGTTGGGGGAGGACAGCGGGCTGGAAGTCGCGGCCCTGGGGGGCGCGCCGGGAATTTATTCCGCCCGTTTTAGCGGTCCCGACACCACGGACGAATCCAACAATGCGAAGTTAATGCACGAACTGTCTGCCGTCCCGGACGAGCGAAGAACCGCGCGGTACGTCTGTAATGCGGCTCTGGCCGACCCGTCTGGAGAAATCCGGGCCCAGGTCGAGGCCTATTGCCACGGGCGAATTACGCGTGAAGCGCGCGGCACAAACGGTTTTGGCTACGATCCCTACTTCTTAATTCCCGAGTATCATCGCACGTTCGGCGAACTCAGCCCTGGCGTTAAGCATCACTTGAGTCATCGGGCCCGCGCGTTTGAACGCCTGACTCCGCAGCTCGTCCTGATGCTTCGCACAGCGATGTAGGGTGCGACAAGTTCGCCACGGGCGAACGCAGGCACATCGTCTTCCTCGGTTTGCAGGCTTCGCGAGAATCGGATAAATTCGCGCTCGCAATCCCGTGGTGTAACGGTAGCACGATAGACTCTGGATCTATTAGTCTAGGTTCAAATCCTAGCGGGATTATTGGCCGGGCAACTGCAATCGCCCGGCCGATTTTGTTTGGCGCTTCTTGGCCAGAATGGCTGTAAGATAATCGCGGTTCTGACGAACAACGCGCCGCGACCTGCAGCAACAACTTTCGTGGCGCGCACACGGTGAATGCCGCGCTGCCTCGCGATTCTGGCGACGTTTTGCCGGCCGGAGAATCGATGACTGTCACAGTATGGGGCCGCATCGCGAAGTTCGGTGGCCGAGTGTTTTTCGGCCCCGTCGAGCTTCGCGCCGGCTGGCGACTGTTGATTTTCGCGCTGGTCGCGTTCGTGATCGGGCGACTCGCGCAGTTCATTGTGAGGTTTGCTTTGCAAGCCCTGCCCGACCTGAATTCACGTGAGGGGCCGCTCTCGCCTCTGGCCATTGCCGTAACCGTGGGCGTCTTGCTCGCCGCCAGCGCCGTGATGGCGAAATTGGAAAGGCGCAGGATCGCCGACTATGGATTGCCTTGGCGACGAATTTTGGGGAAACAATTCTGGCAGGGGATCGCGCTTGGCTTTGCGACGATCACGGCAGTAGTCGCCGCCATGCGCCTGGCGGGCGCTCTCTCGTTCGCCGACGGGAATCTTCACGGCGCGGAAATTGGGACCTATTCGCTCCGCTACCTGGTGGTGTTCGCGCTGGGTGCGGCCTTTGAGGAGTATTTCTGCCGCGGCTACTTGCTGTTTACGCTTACGACAGGAATCGGCTTCTGGCCGGCCGCCGTCCTTTCCTCGATCCTCTTTGGAGTTCTGCACACCGGAAACCCCGGAGAGACGGCGTTTGGCTGCGTTTCGACCGGCGTCTTCGGGTTTCTGTTTTGTGTGATCCTGCGCCGGACCGGTAATCTCTGGATGCCGATCGGCTTTCACGCGGCCTACAACTGGGGCGAGGCTTTCTTCTACGGCACGACCGATAGCGGGATTCAATTTCCCAATCGCATCCTGACGGCCACCGCGACGGGCCCCGACTGGCTGACCGGCGGGTCCGCGGGCCCCGAAGGCAGCTATCTCTGCGTCGCGATCGTCGCGC
The DNA here is from genome assembly GCA_035623955.1 of Planctomycetaceae bacterium. Lineage (GTDB taxonomy): Bacteria > Planctomycetota > Planctomycetia > Planctomycetales > Planctomycetaceae > DASPSM01. Next base: position 18,899 of record DASPSM010000280.1, on the reverse strand, counting down.
TGATGGCGATCGGCTTCGGCCTGTGGCGTGGCGCAGCAAAGTTTCCCGATCCCGCTGCCATCCACCGCGCTTCACCAACGGACTTGCAACTGAGCGATCCGCCACCGGTTCGTCCGCCGTCGGCCGGCTCGTCCCCGTCCGACCTGCCCTCCGCCGCTTTGCCGGGTTCCGCGGATCAAGGTCCTCTGATCTAGAGCCCATCGGTTGTGGTCGATTGGCACTCGGCAGCTTCTCGCCGCGACTCTCCACGCAGCTTGAGCCGCCCGCCGCACCGGTTACATTGGAGATGCGACCTCTCGAACAGCGGCTTTGGATTGACATCACGAAAATGACGACGAGCTGGCCACACGATCGGCGACTATTGCTGCTGTCTGCAGGTGTCAGCGGCGCGTGCCTGGCGGCATCGCTCGCCATCGTGACGCTGGGATTCGAGTCCAACGACGATATCGGGATGGCCCAGATCGCCTCGGGCGTGACGACCGGCACGCCGTCAGCCGAACTGATCTTCTCGAATATCCTGGTCGGCTCGGTGCTGAAGTTCCTGTATGGACTCACCGACGGCGTGAACTGGTACACGCTGTACCTGCTCGGCGCGCATTTCGTCGCGCTAACGGGGCTTTTGTGGGCGCTCCTGCGGTTGAATCCGTCGCGGATGTCGGTGGTTCTTTTTGCCCTCGTGTTCGTCGAGTTTGAACTCGCGCTTTTGTTGCGACTGCAATTCACGTCGACGGCAATTCTGGCGGCCGTCAGCGGCGTCGTTTTGATTCTGTCGCGAGATGAGCTCAGTGGGCAGGGGTCGGCGGTGTCGCTGCTTTATGGCGCAGGCCTCCTCATCCTGGCCGGATTGATCCGCCCCGACGCGATGTACTATGGGCTTGTCCTGCTCGTGCCGGTAATGGCCTACGAGGCCGTGACCTTTCGACGGTGGCGCCCCTTTGCGGCGATCGCAGTGAGTGTCGTCGCGGTGGCAGGGGCCGCTGCTCTTGACGACTGGCATTATCGCAGTGATCCGGCGTGGCGCGAGTTCATGGCGTACAACCGGGCCCGCGCCCTCGTTCACGACCTGCCAATCGTCAAGTACGAGCCCAACACGCGCTTCTTCTTCGATCGCATCGGCTGGAGCTACACCGATTGGGGAATGTTCACGAACTGGTTCTTTACCGACATCGACACGTTTTCGCGGCCCCGCATCGAGGCGCTCTTGGAACGCTTCGAGGGAAGTACCTGGAGCCGGTCGAACCCCGCGCAATACGAGGCCGACAGTTTGCGTCCGTTCGCCGCTTTTCCGCCGCTTGTGTACGCTAATTTTCTTCTGGCGATCGTCGTCGCAGGCAGATTGCGTCTGCGCGTGCTGCTGGTGATCGCAGGCGAGTACTTGTTGATCAATAGCCTGCTGTCCCTGTTTTCGATGTACGCAAAACTTCCCGCGCGCCTGATCCTGCCGGCCTATCTGGCCATCGTGGTTGCGGCGTTCTATGTCGCGCTGCGCGAAGTGTCGCTGCGGCGATATCTGATTCCGGCCGTCTCTGATTTCGCCTGGCTGCGTCCACTGACCGCAGTCGCGGCAATTGTCTTCACCGTCTACTATGCTGCGGCGTTTTATCCGGTGGCCGTCATGCATGTGAGCAAGAGCGACTTTAACCGCCGCGATCAGCGAGTTCTGGAGCTGTTCGTGAAGACGCTGCGCGAACGCTACGTTTGCCCCGATCCCGAGGCGGTGTTCCTCAATTGGGGAGGGCGCTTCCCGATGTTCTTTACCGCTCCCCTGGACAACTACCGGAACGTGCGCGATCTGAAAATGGTGGGCCTGGGATGGAACATCCACAGCCCCCAGTTCGACGCGGCGGTTTCGAGATTTGGGCTGGGCGACCTCTACCAGGCGACCTACACGAATCCCAGCGTTTACTTGTTCACGGCGCCCTACTCTTTGCAGCAGCTCCAGAGGTTCGTGAAGGAGCATTATTGCCAGTCGATCGTCTTGAAGCGCGCCGATCATCTGCTGGCCGATTCCGCCCGCCCGCCCGATTACTTCGCGACCGATTTCAGCATTTATCAGATGGCTCCCGAGAGCGACTCCGGACGCAGCATGAATACTGTGGCGCGAACACCCGGGGGCGCGCCCGCAGCCACTCAAAAAAACTTGCACGGTCGAGTACGAACGCGGTAGCGCGGTGCCAGCGCCAGAAAGCCTTGCGGCGTTGGTTGAGCCCCCCGCACCGGCTCCGTATGATTCTCCCGCGGGTGATTCGGTTCGGCTGAACTGCCTGCTGAGGACGCGCGGCGATGGGACTGTTCGACAAGCTCAAACAAGGGCTGAGAAAAACTCATCAGCTCCTGAAGACCGACGTCCGCGACATCTTCAAGGCAGGCGAAATCCTCGACGAGTCGAAGCTCGAGCGATTTGAGTCGCGTCTCGTGCAAGCCGACCTGGGAGTCAAGGCGGCCGACGAAATCGTGGCCGAGCTGCGAAAGCAATACCTTGGCCGAACCGTCGTCAATGAAGCGGTCTGGGGAATCGTCAAGGACAAGCTCAAGGCGATCCTCAAGGGGACGCAGCAAACTGTCTGGAAGGCCGACGATCCACTCTCTCCGATCAACCAGGCACCCAGCGGGCCAACGGTGATCCTCGTGGCCGGCGTCAACGGATCAGGAAAAACGACCTCCATCTCGAAGCTCGCCAAGCTGCTGCAAAACGCGGGCAAAAAAGTGCTCCTGGCGGCGGGCGACACGTTCCGCGCCGCTGCCGTCGAACAGCTGACCCTCTGGAGCAAGCGGCTGGGCTGCGAGATCGTCAGCCAGCCGGCCGGCTCCGACCCGGCGAGCGTGGCGCACATCGGCTGCGAGCGCGCGCTTGCGTCGGGATGCGATGTTCTGATCATCGACACTGCGGGCAGGCTTCAGACGCAGAAAAACTTGATGGACGAGCTGGCCAAAATCCGCCGCGTCGTCTCCAAAAAGATTCCCGAGGCGCCGCACGAATGCCTGCTCGTGATCGACGCCACCACCGGTCAGAACGGCCTCAGCCAGGCCAAGAGCTTTGCCGAAGCGGCCAACTGCACGGGCATTGTTCTGGCGAAGCTCGACGGCACCGCGAAAGGAGGCGTCGTCGTTCCCATCCGCCAGCAGATGGGAATCCCCGTCAAGTACGTTGGTGTCGGCGAGAAGATCGACGATATTGAAATCTTCGATGCCGAGGCGTTCGTCGACGCGCTAGTCGCGGAGTGAAGATTTACGCGCCTTCGCGGGAGCAGGGCGCGGAGCACGGCGTCCGCTCGCAGCCGCGGTGCCGTTCTTACTCGGCGAGCCCGGCCTTAGACGATCGCGTCGACGCCACCAGCGTTTGATGGGCGAGCGCGAATGGGCGATCCGACCGGCTGAGCGCAGCGAATTGCTGCTCCAGATCGGTCGAAGTGCGGGTGCCGTACACCTCGCGGAGAGCCGCCTCGGGGCTTTTGACCTGGCTCGCAGCGACGAAATCAAGGAGCTGTTGCCGCGTGCCCCAATCCAAGAGCACGCTGACCAGCGCCAGGCTTTGCCCATAAAACGCGGCCCGATCGGCCGGCTGCGGACCCGTTTGAACCTTCATCAATTCGTGGAAGCTGTAGAGCCCTCCCCCGGCCGCGGTCCGGCGCAAATCGCTCAGGCGCCGGTTGAGCTTCTCCGGCGATTCCGAAAGCATCGCGATCCCCTCGTCGGCCCACGGCGCAATTCGGCGCGACGAGAATCGGTCGGCCAGCACCACGTGCATCAACTCGTGCGGCAGACTCTCAGATATCCAGTCGGGCGCATCGACGCGCAAGTCGATCCGTCGCATGACGATGCGCCCCTCGTCCAGTCGAATCGTTGCACAGCCCGAGGTGGCCTGGCTGCCGGGCCCCAGGCACGAAACGTATTCGGCGACGCCGCGGTGAACTACCACGTCGCATTTTGGAGTCCAGGCTCGTTGCGAATCCCGGCCCAGCCACCAGTCTTTGGAGACCGCGGCCAGCCGTTCGCATTTGGCCGCGAATCGGGGCAGGTTGCCCTCGGCGGGACACCAATAGATGCGAAAATTGGTCGTTTCGGCGATCCAGTGGCACCAGTCGCACGGCGCTGGGCTGATCACGATGGCAACTTTGTGGTCAGACGATACCCGCGAGGCCGCATGATCCGAATCGTCGGCCAAAGCCGCGGAAGAACCGGCCAGCAATACAAGTCCAGCAATCAAGCGCATCGGTTGAATTTCAGTGAAAAAAGGCTTGCCCGCTTTGCGAGCGGAGAGCATCATTAAGGCAGATGGGGGTGCGCAGCGCGCACCGCGTTTGATTGGCTTTCTCAGCGCGGAGCACGCCTTTCGGGCAGGATCGCACGGCGCCTGCCGGGTAGATTACCGCGGTTCTTCGCCGCAGTTGTTTACCTCAGCGGACGCACGCAGTCACCGTTTGGCTTTGCTTACCGCGGCTGAGTCCCGGCGGGTGCCGGTTCGCGCGGACAAACGAACAGCCAACCATCGGTGATCATCAGAAGAACCCGATTAAGGGGCCTGATCATGATGCGTGCGTCTCGAAACTTGTCACTCGTGGGCCTTCTCGCCCTTTCGCTCCTCGTTGTTTCAATGGAGACCGCCAGAGCTGGTGATCCAAGCTGGCGAAGATTTCAAAACAGTCGTTCTTACGCGAACTCAAACGGCTACTATGCCAACCCGGCTCCCGTAGCCGCTGCTTCAATGGCAAACGGCACCTACCGTTCGTATTCGGCCGAACCGGGAGTCGCCGCTCCGGCCGTGTTGCAGCTGTACTACTACATCGACGCCGGCTACTACCACTACTACTACGCTCCTCCTCGTGCGGCGGCTCCGCCCGCGCCTGGGGCGCCACTTCCGGCTCCGGCCGCTGCAAAGACCACCGCGAAGTAAGCCGTCAAGCGCGTGACGTGACTCGCATCGCTGGGACAGCTGCGAGAGTCCCAAATCACACTGTGACCAGAATCGCCGCAACAGGGGGCGACGAGCGCGAATAAGTCACCCGCGCCAGCGCGTTGGCGGAGGCTAAAGGAATCCGGACTGCACGCGGCCCGCTCGATCTGTCTGCGTGGGAAAATCATCGCTGCGATCTTCACGCTGGCGCCGCGCATCCCGACGAGTCAGATTTCGCGCGCGGCGACCGCAGTTCCACCAAGATCCGGCGATCTGACCCGTTTGGCTCGGTTGCCAACCTTCGCGCCGGTCCGGTTGGAAGAACGCAAACGCTATTCCGAGCGTCGACTGTCCCACAACCATTGGGCGTCGCAAGAGACGCGGCGGGAAGGACTTTCAGCTCGGACGGTGAGTCGCCATCGGCCAAGGGAGGGGCTCAGCATTACCTCAGCAATCCAGTAATTTGCAAACAATGGCCGGCGATTCCATGCAGTTTGCAACCAAGAATCGTCCAGCGCGGCCAGTTCCTTAGGCGGGAATTGCAAGCGCTTTGTGCAGATTCTTGCCGCGGTGGACCGATACAGCCCCTCATTGCGCGAAAAAAAACGGCCGAAGGCGCGGAGGTACCATTCGGCCGAGGGCTTCTTGCGAACGGAGCGGATTAGGCACCCTTGATGTAGGGAGACCGACGGCTCCCGTCAGAACCGCAGCGTGGTGTCCAAACCGACGATCCACTCGCCCATCGCGTTGCCGTCGTCGAAGGCCCGCTGGTAATAGCCACGGTAGTAGCCGAACTCGGGGCGGACCTGCCACAGCGGGTTGATGTTGTAGCTGATGCCGATCGAGTGGCTGGAGTAAAGGTTCGCGAAACCGGTTCGCTCGCCCTTTTGATCTTCCCACAGTTCGTTACGCACCGAGAGATAGGCTGTTTTCGAGAGCTGGAACTCGGTGTAGTTGAGCACGCCGTATGCCGCGGCCACGCCGGGAATGAGCGGTCCGAGGCCACCGCCGCCGAAGCTGTCGGGCGGAGCGGCACTCGAGGTTCCGCCGACATGCGCATCGAATTGCCACATGTAGTAGGCCTCGGTATTCGTGTGGATGCTGCCGCTGTTGGTGAACTTGTGCGTCCAGGTGCTGACGATGTAGTTGAAGTTGTCGTGCCCCATCTCTTCGCCGTATTCCTCGAACGTGCGGAACTTGGCGGTGTCGATCTCGTTGAGGCACGTGTAGAGCGAGTCGCGATTATCCTTCGAGACCCAGCGCAGACCGAGGAAGCCGCAGGGCGTCGCCCCCGGATACCAGGGAGCCATGTCGGTGCCGGCGATGAAGCCAACCTGAAACATCCACTGCTCGTTGACGCAGAACGTGAGCATGATCCCCGTCTGCGTGTACGTGTCGTACGTGAAGAGCAGCGAGTGGCTGCCCATGTAGTTGTCGGGCGAAAATTGCGTCTCGATGTCGGGGCAGGCAATCCAGCGGCCGATTCGGAACACCATGCCGTCCAGCACGTTGGGAATGTAGATGTCGGCATAAACTTCCGTCGGGTCGTAGCCGTACAACTGATTCTCAAGCAGGGCCTGTTGGCTGAACCAGCCGCCGGACGTCAGGTAGCGATAGTCGATGCCGTAGACGCTGCTGAAGCGGAACCCCCAGTCCCAGTGGTCCGTCTGGACCATGTCGGCCTGTCGCTCGAAGCGCAGGACGAACTGATCGACCTCGGCCCGATTGGGCACGATCCAATAGGACGCGGGTTGGTTGCTGTGCTCGGAGGTGCTGTAGTTGTATTCGCCAGTGACCCAGCCATAGATGTCGATTTTGTTGTCGTTGAGCCAGTCCCCCAGCCACGTTCCTTTGAGTGAAGCCATGAGCGGATCGCCACTGTGCGGCGAGACGGGGACTCCCACGAGCGGATATCCCTGGAACTCGTGACCGGGGAAGGGAGGCGATGGCCAAGATTCAGGCAGCGCACGGCGCTGGGCGGGAGTTTCCTCAGACGCTGCATCGCCGCTTGGATTGAAGGCGTCGTAGTACTGCTTGAAGAATTTCGCCCACCAGCAATCGCCGTCGAGCCAGAAACAGCCGCCGCAAGTTCCGGGCTGCAGCCAATCGGGGCGCACGCTCGATGACGTCGATGGACACACGGGGGCGGCTGCCGACGGGGCAGGGGGACCACCCGGAGTTCCCGGCGGCGAACCGGGCAATGCGCCGGGCACAGGCCCTTGTGAGACGGGATTCGGCGGTGGAGGCACCGGCTGATAGCCAAGCGACGCGTCGAAGCTCCCGACGACGTTGCTCGCGACCTCCGTCGGCGCACCGGAAACTGGGCTCTGCGCGCTGATCGTCTGGATTTGATCCAGCGGTGCCTGGCCGCTTGCGCTCAAAGCAAGCCCCAGAATGAGGGCATTCATCATGGTGTTCGCATCCTTGCTGCCGTTTGCCCCGAATGAGATTCTTCAGCGGGCAATCACGTTGCGTGAAGTTCGCGTTTTGGCGGGTCGCGCAGTCCGCCTGAGGGCATTCCCTCCGTGGAACGATCCGACGCCACGTATTATCGTCGTATTCGGGCCCACAGTTTTGCGATCCGATCTCGAATGCAGCCCCGTTCACGTACGCAGTTAAAGTGTGCCGGAGATTAATCTTGCATTTCGCAATACGTCCGGGCGAACTGCATGGGAACAGGTTCCAAAACCCGAAACGGCGTTCATTGATCCATCTGTTTGAGATTTAATCACTTGGGCTTGGCTTTGTACGCGCTTTTGCGACCGGGCACAAAGAATGCGACTGTCGCGACGCTGCGCTTTATGACATCTGCGCTCGAATTGCCGGCTCGGAGCCGTGATTTGTGAACATTCTGCTGATCGACGACGAACAGAGCCTGCGAAAATCCTTGCGGCTGGCCTTGGAAACGATGGGCCATCGCGTCCAGGAGGCCAGCAGCGGCAGCCAGGGCCGCGGTCTCCTTGCCCATCATCAATTTGACGTGGCTTTTTTGGATCTGCGGCTGGGCCGCGAGCAGGGCCTGGACGTCTTACCAGCCCTGCTCCAGCTGGCGCCCGGGCTGGCGGTGATCGTCATCACCGCTTACGCGACGATCGAAACGGCCGTCGATGCGATGCGTTCGGGAGCGGCCGACTACCTCCCGAAGCCGTTCACTCCGGGACAAGTTCGAGTCGTGCTCGACCGGGTGCAGCGGCTGCACCGGTTGCAGTCGCACGTCGAGGAGTTGGAAGAGCAGGTTCGCTCCGTCGTGCCCGAGGCCGACTTACAGACCTGCCAGCCCGCCATGCAGCAATGTCTGGACATTGCGTTTCGCGCGGCAGCCACCGACGCCACCATTCTCTTGCGCGGCGAGAGTGGGACGGGCAAAGGCGTTGTCGCCCGGGCGATTCACGCCCGCAGTTTGCGCGCAGCGGCGCCGTTTATCACCGTGCACTGCCCGAGCCTGTCGGCCGAACTCTTGGAGACCGAGCTGTTCGGTCACGTGCGCGGAGCCTTCACCGGTGCCGTGCAAGACACCACGGGCAAAGTGGCCGTGGCCGAGGGGGGGACGCTCTTCCTCGACGAGGTCGGCGACCTGCCGCTCACCCTGCAGCCGAAGCTGCTGAGGCTTTTGCAAGAGAAACGCTACGAGCGGGTGGGAGAGCCCTCCACCCGCTCGAGCGATGTGCGGATCATCGCGGCGACAAACCACAACCTCGAAGAGGCGGTTGCCAAGGGAGCCTTCCGCGAGGATCTCTTCTATCGGCTCAACGTGATTGACGTGACACTGCCTCCCTTGCGCCAGCGGCCGGAGGACATTCTGCCGCTGGCCACGCACCTGCTGCACTTCTTCGCGCGCCAATCAGGCAAACAGGTCTCGGAGTTCACCGACGAAGCCCGCAATGCCCTGCTCAGACATCCCTGGCCCGGCAACGTGCGCGAGCTACGCAATGCCGTCGAACGGGGCGTCATTCTCGCTCGCGACCAGCAGGTTGGACTTTCCGACCTGCCCGCGCAGATCGGCGCGGGATCGCCCGAGAGCACGCTGGAGATCGGCAGCGCTGTGACGCTCGAACAACTCGAGGCTGAGCATATCCGACGCGTACTCGCGCAGACTCCGACGATGGAAGAAGCAGCCAGCGTGCTCGGGATCGACCCCAGCACGCTTTATCGCAAACGAAAGCGGTACGGGCTGTGATTCTGTGACAGTGGGCCGCGGCTCGCGGACGCGAGCTTGCTTCTGCCACAACGTCCTACTTAATCACCATGATTTGCACGTTGCCTTCGCGACGGAGCACGTTGACGCCGACATCCTGATCGTGCCGCACGACCAAGAGATCGATGCTGCTGCCGGCGACCTGCAAGTTGTGGATCCGCAGCTCTTCGAGAAAGCTGGGCAGTGCGGGACGCGTGAGACTCAGCTGGGCGTCTGGTCCGTTAATCTCCAGGCCAAGCGCGGCTTGCAGCAACAGAAAGACGGAGGCTGCTGACCAGGCCTGAGGCGAACAGGCAACAGGGTACAAGACAGGGCCAGCGCCGGGATCCTTGACGAAGCCGCAAAACAGTTCTGGCATCCGCTGCAACTCGAAATAGAGCCCACTCTGAAACAGGCCCGTCAGAATTCGCAGCGCGCGCTCTTGATGACCGTAACGCGAAAGGCCGTAGGCGATGAGCGCGTTGTCGTGCGGCCAGATTGAGCCGTTGTGATAGCTCATCGGATTATAGCGCCTCTCGGTCGAGGCAACGGTGCGGACTCCCCATCCCGAAAATGACTCCGACGAGAGCAATGTTCGGGCCAAGGGTTCGGCGTGCGCGGGCTCCGCGATACCGGTGAACAGGCATTGTCCGGCGTTTGAAGCCCGGACCTTGCACGGGCGTTTCTTCCCGTCCAGCGCGACCGCGTAAGTCGCCAGGTCGTCGCACCAAAAAGCCCGATTGAATCGCTCGCGCAGCCTCTCGGCCCGGGCGGCCAGCCTCGCCGCTTCGCCGGGATTTCCCAGCAGCGTCGCCAACGTGGCTCCTGCTCTCCAGGCCGCATACACATAGCCCTGTACCTCGCACAGCGCGATCGGTCCCTCGGCGAGCGTGCCGTCGGCGTGAAACACCGCGTCGTCCGAGTCCTTCCACCCCTGATGCACAAGGCCGTCCGTCGATTGCCGGGAGTATTCGATGAATCCATCGCCGTCCGGATCGCCATATCTCTCGATCCATCCCAGCGCCGCCTCGATGTGGGGCCAGAGCGATTCGATAAACGCCCGATCGGCCGTCCGATCGTAGTAGGCTCCTGCCAACAGCACGAACAGCGGAGTCGCGTCGACACTTCCGTAGTATTTGCCAAAGGGCATCTCTTTGACGGCGGCCATCTCTCCGCGGCGCGTCTCGTGCAGGATTTTCCCGGGCTCGGCGTCTTGCTCGGGGACCACCTCGGTTGCCTGCGTCGAGGCCAGATACGCAAGCACACCCTTCGAGAGCCCGGGCCGCATCCACAGGCATTCGAGCGCCGTGATGATCCCGTCGCGTCCAAACGGCGTGTTGAACCAGGGAATGCCAGCGTACGGATAGGGTCCGGTTGGCAGCTCGGTCGTGAGCATGTGCAGATCGGCGACGGCCCGATTGATCCACGCGTTGACCTGGCTGTTCGACGTACCCAGGTGGCACGACCAAGCGGAGAATCGCTCGAGATCGGCCTCGACCTCCGACCGCGCTTCTTCGAATCGGAGAACCCGCGGCTGCCGACCAGCGATCTCGCAAGCGACCGACAGCGAAAGCGTCCTCTCTTGCTGCGGCTCGAGTGTCAGTTCCAGCGTGGCAGAGGAGGACGTCAGTCGAGTTGGCGGCGAATCGAACCGCACCAGGCTCCTGCGAACCACTCCATCCCGCCCACGATATGACAGCACGACCGTGTCGCCATCGACGAAGGGCGGCAGGTCCTCGCCGCGCGCTTTGCGGTGCATGCCCCGGATCTCGAAGATGTCGGCAAAATCGGCCGTGAAGTGCAAGCCGAGCGAGGTATCGACCGGCCGCAGTCCGTAGTTGCGGATTTGCAATTGCTGGTAACAGACGCCGTTCCAGAGAAACCGCGTCAGCGAGACTTCCAGCGTGCCCAAAGGCAAGCGCACCAGCCGCTCGTCGAGCAAGTCGGGATTCGTCAGAGAAACGCGGAGTTGATCGTTCTCGTCGCGAACCGTCGAGCTCAAGAAGAAGGGTCGCCCCCCTTCGAGATCGAGCAAGAGCCCCGAGAGAAACCGCGTGCCATCGTGATAGAGCCCTTCTTCACCGAGCCCTTCCGGCTTGATGTCGCCGTAGTGATCGAAGACGCCGAAGGTGTCACCATGCTTGAGGACCCGGGTCCGCTCGTCCGCGAGACTCGACGCTGCGAGAATGCGAAAGGCGCTGCCATCAGCCTGGGCCAAGGGAGTTGCGTCAGACGTCCGCGGCCGGTTCAGCTGCGCTGCCGTGTCTGCGGCCGACGTCCGCTCGGAACCACCCATCGCATTGTTCTCCTCCGCCGGTTCTCCTCGGGTCCTCCCAGGAATTCTACGTTGTCGCGACGGGATTCGGCACGTCTTGCGGCGCCGTGACGGCGCTTACCACTTGGTGAAATCGGGGCACTGCGCGGAGCCGTTCGTGCGGTTGCCCATTTCCACCGGCGGTTGGCGGCGACCGCCACGATTTGACCTCCGCGTGGGGTCCCAAGTGCACTTGCCGGCGGTAAATGTTCAAATAATCGTTCGTCATTCGGCTGACATTGAATCGCGTCTCGAAAGCCTTGCGGCAAACGCGACGATCAAGCCACTGGATTCGTTGGACGGCTTCGACCCCTTCCTCAACGCTGTCGATAATGTAGCCGGTGAGACCCTCGTCGATGACCTCGGGGACTGAGCCGCAGCGCCAGCCGATGACCGGTGTCCCGCAGGCCAGGGCCTCGATCATTACCAGTCCGAACGGCTCCGGCCAGTCGATGGGGAAGAGAAGGGCCTCCGCGTTGCCCAGAAACTCGTCCTTATCGCGGCCGCCGACCTCGCCGATGAATTCGACGAATGACGCATGCTCGCGAAGCAAGGGCTCGATTTTTTCCTGCACATAGTCGCGCTCGCCCTTGTAAATGCGAGCGGCCACTTTCAGTTTCCGTCCGGCCAGCCGCGCAATTTCGATCGCGCGGTCGAGCCGCTTCTCGGGGGAGATGCGACCCAGAAAGGCGAGGTAGCTCCCCGGGCTTTCGCGAAACGTGTGAGTGTCGTTCGGCATGCCGTGATAGACGGTCCCCTGCCAGTTGGCCCAAGGGACGGGCCGCCGCTGGTTGTCGGAAATCGAGACAACAGGAATCTCGTGATACTCCTCGAAGAGTGTTTTGAAGTCCTCCAGGTCGAGCCGCCCGTGCAGCGTCGTCACGCTCGGACAACCGACGCGCCTCAGGAGCGGGTACTGCACCGCATCGCAATGGAAATGAATCAGGTCAAACCGCGACACGTCGGCAAAGACCTTCTCCATCAAGCGAATGTGATGTGGCAGCTCTTCGCGGCATGACGGATCGTGCCACAGGGCGCGCGGACAACCGGGAACGAGTTTGGCGCTCGTTACGGAATCGCCGCTGGCAAACAGCGTCACTTCGTGGCCGAGGCGGACCAGCTCTTCGGTCAGATACGAAACGACACGCTCGGTTCCGCCGTAGCGCTTGGGGGGAACACTCTCGCAAAGCGGCGCGACTTGTGCGATTCGCATGGTCTTTTATCTCTCCCTTTACAAAGCCGGTCGCTAACCGCCGGCGAACTTTTTTACTGACGAATCAACCTGGAATCAGAGCTTCACGTTGGGCACACGGATTTGCGGCAAGCCAGTGCGCTTCTTCTGGAAATAGGCAATCTCCACCAGCGTCGGCCAAAGTTCGATCGATCCTTTGATCACGCTGATGACGTCGTCCACGATTCGCAGCAGGTTCTGCTGGAAGAAGTCGGGCTCGAAGCCGTAAAACGCCTTGTTCAAATTGGCAGCAAACAGTCGCAGCGCCTGAGCCCGCTCGGGCCTCTCTGCAGTCTCGGCCAGGTCGAGGGCGCGGCCGTAGACGTGGGCGATCTTGTCCAGGATTTGCTGCGCGTCCTGGGCCGTCACTTCCCCCTCGTACTCAAACGAGATCGACAGCTCGTCCAGCCGCGACACGCTCGATTTGATTTTGCGCTTGAGGAGATTCGAGACCTCCTCGTTGAACACCTCCGCCGCCGGGGGGTTGCGCATGTAGTTGCTCTTGATGTGGTTTTGCGCCGCATCGACGTGGGCCGCCGCAATCCCTTCCTGCTGCACCCACAGCCGGTAGATGTAGTCTTCAAACCGCAGGCGCGTCGGGAAGAACGGGGGCAGACCGAACGAGTTGTCGTACGCCGCCACGCCACAGTCCATCCGCCAGTTCTTCTTGGTGACAACGGGGCGGAAGTTGACGAGCACGTAAAACTCGGTCTGGGCGTCAGGATCGATCTGCTGCTCGTCGTCCAAAAACATCTCGACGTAATCGATCGCGTCGAGATCGTTGGTGCCGGAGCGAAAGGTCTGAGCCATCTTGATTCGCGCATCGCCCGAGAGTGGGCCGCGCTGCAGCAACAGCGAATTTTGTCTCGCGAGCCCTGTTGACGTGTTGGTCTCCAGATCCATCGCTGTGTCGACCAACAGTTCGCCACGTTCGTAATTGTCGGGCGCCTCCTTGACAGGCTTTCCGAGCACGTCCAAGAACGAGCCGAGCACATCGAACGACTTGCGGCTATAGCCGTTATCGCCCATCCGCAAGAGCTTGCCGCGACAGACCTCTTCCGGCCCGAGCGATTCGGGGCTGTGCTCCATCAGCGTGTAGGGACGCATGTCGTCGTCGGCCGACACCATCAGCCCGCCGAGCGTGTACATCAGCGTGCAATTACGGTTCCCTCCGTAGCTCGGGCGGAACAGGTTCTTCACCAGCCCTTCGAGGCGCTTGTCGCGCAGCCGGCTGTTGAGGTACGCCAGCAGCTGCTCTTTCTCGCGCGGGCCGACGTAGAACAGCTCGTTGTGGGTCTTCGTCTGCTCGAGAAGGGGAAAATACTTTTCCTGGTTGACCGGGCTGGAATCGTCGAACACGATGATCCGCACCGAGTGCCCGTTGCGCCAAAAGTGTTCGTCGTAGCTTCTGACCGTTTCGCCGACATCGCGAAGCCGGTGGGTGGGGATGACGAAGAAGACGTTTTGTGCCGCCATGCTTGGATAGGCTCTGGGGGAACGAAGTGCGGCACTGACGTCCTGGATTGCACTCCGGAAGGCCCGCCGCGGGATGGCCCGAGCTATCGCAACTGGTGTGCCGCCAGCAGACCAGACGTAAGCCAGTGTGCGAAAGCCGCTTACGACAAGAGTCTATGTCTGCCCGCCATCAGAAGGCCGGGCGACCTGCTTGATTGGCGACCTTGCAGCGCCGCAATTTGCCCGGCTTTGCACGATGCATTCTGCAGGCAGTCTTGCCCGGACAAGCGGCAGCGCGCGTTAAGGGCCAAGTGGGGACGGTACTCCTCGCGCAACGTTTTCGCCAGAAACTGCTGGAAAACAAGCGAATGGCCGCGCGTCGCCGGCTGCATCGGCAACGGGCATGCGAGTTGCGGTGCGGCCGAGCGGCGCGGTTGATGCGCGCCAGAAGTCGCCGAAGAAATCGACTGATGGCCGCGCGGCGGTTTGCGATGCAATACAGTCGTTAATCCGTCCTACGGACGGGGTGGAATGCTCGACCAGCCTGCCAGAGGAAAGGAGGATCGACCTCGCTTTTGCAACCGCACCTGGCGGTGAGCGCAACGCACTCGTAAGTGGTGCTCGTCGTGCTCCGCACCTCGAGCGCGCAGCGGTCGGCAGGGAGTCGGGAGAAACGGCCTGGCTCCCTGTCGCCGTTTTGTGTGCCCGACGAGCCGCATCAGCGCCGACCGCAGTGCATCCGGCCTACCTCAGCGGTGCTTCTCGCCCTTCTGAAGTGGCTGATACCGCCAGGCGGCGTGAGGACCAAACCGAGTCGTCGGACCGTGGGTCGCGTCGCGCGGACGCAGCACGGGCGCGTCTTTGTACACCGCTCGCACGCACAGAGTCTCGGCCACCGGGAAGAACGCCGCGCAGATCACCGCGATCAATGCCGCGCGCGCGATCAGGCGTCCATAGCGCGCGGGGATCCGACTGAGCTGAGGATCGTCGGTTCGCGGCACAAGTAGCAACAGCATCGTCGCCAGCACCGCGTTGAGGGTGATCACTCCTTCGGTCAAGAGCCGCTGCTCGGCGAAGTGAACCACCGCTTTTCCAAAATTGCCGATCACGAGCACCCACAGCAGGATGAGATACAACCATTGACCGCGGCCCAGCCAACTTTGTTCCAGCAGGGCCAATCGGCGCCGCGTGTGAATGTTGAGCAGCACCACAAACGCCAGCGCAGCGACCCCGAAAAAAACATTGAACCATGCCCACGCCGACAGCGAGAAGCCGATGAGGGGCATCCGCATCGATGCCGGCATCGCCGGCGACGGCCCGCTCGTCCAATCGCCCACGTCCTTCTGAAGATTGACCCACATCAGCATGGGCCCGACGAACGTGACGGCAACGATCTCGGTCCAGTATTCGCGCGGGCCACTCTCTTCGGAGCGGCCCAAACGGCGCAGGAGCACTGCCATCGCGGCGGCAACGGCAAGCCCGTTCACGAACCCATAGCTCTGTTCCAAAAAGCTGTGCCAGTTCGCCGAGAGCCAGAATTCCCAGTGATGAACGGGCTGCGCGCCGAGCACGTCCGCCGGAACGGGCGCGTTCGCAACGCTGTTCTGCCAGCTCGTCCAGCTTTGAGCCAGGCCGGGAGCAAGGTTGGCGTTTCCGAACGACTCGCAGACCGCCTCGACGCAGGCCGCGCCAGAGAATCCAATTCCCCCGACTGCACCCGCCACGAGCGCGGCGGCGATCAGGGGCCACAACCGACAGCGAACGCAATAAATCATCAAGCCGCCAAAAACGCCCAGCATCCCGGCCCAGTTGTCGCCACGGGGAGGCGTCATCCGCACGTCGAACAACACCGGCAAGACTAAAAAGCCGACAAACCACCCCAGCGCCAAATGCAGAAGCAGCGATGACCCGCGGCGGAACTTGCCGAAGCAGGCGAAGTAGCTTCCGATTCCGATAATCAATCCGACGGCGAGGCCCGCATAGCGGCCCGCGTAGCCACTCTCATTGAGAAACGCGGGTGGCCAGTTGCAGATCAGGCGCTTGTGGTCGAACAGGATTTCGTCCCCCTGCGTGTGCACAAGTAGCTCGTGCACGGCTTCCGACCAGCCGGCTCGGCTGATCGCGGTCTGCACGAGATATCCGATCAAACCACCGGCGGCCGCGAAGACCGGCAGCCACAGACTCTTGCCGAAACGCCGATCGACCAGATCGAACGCGCACAGGCCCACGACGACAACCAGCGCGTCGAGCCAGTTACTATCGAACCAGTAGAGCGCCGATTCATGCCTCTGCCAACCCACGATGCTCCCCACGTGGGCGCCGAACTGCGATTGAATTGCGCGAGCGACCGGATCCTCGACGAAATGAAACACGCCCAGCATCGCCAGCACGACGCAGAGCGGACGGAACAAATCGCACAAGTCGCGCCGATCGAGAACGGCCGGCAACGCCGTCCCCGCGCCTCCGAGAGCGGCCCACAAGAACCCGATCGCGAATAGTCCGAAGAAACCGTAATACTGCGAAGGCGCGTGCCCCGACTGCGCATAGGCCAGAACCTGCATGTACGACATCGAGCCGCCCAAGCCCCAGCCCAAGGCGCCGAAGAGTGCAAAGTACCCGACCCGCTCGCGCCAATCGTCCCGGTTGGAGAGAAGGCAGACAACGATCGCCGTCAATGCCCCCGGCACCATGGCTCCTGTCTCGTGGCCGAGATTCCCGCGAATGGCCCAGCCGATCGAGAGCGAAAGCCCTGCCAACAACAGTGCCAGGGGAGCCCACAAAGGATTGCGGCCGTTGCCGCCGGCGGCGCCGTACGAAGTGTTCATGGTGTTGGTGTCGTCAGAATAACCGACTCGGCAGGCCGGCGATATCGGGGCAAATCCGACTGTCCTGCCCGCCCCGTTCTTCACTAGAATCGCTGCCCCTTTTGGGAGCGGCGAGTATGGAGACCAGCCTGCACCGCCAGTTGAAAGCGCTCTATTCGGCCGAGCCGAGCGGTCAGGAAGTCCGCGTCGAGACCTTCCGCATCGACGCCGTGCACCAGGGCCGGCTGATCGAGATCCAGCAAGGATCCCTTGGGGCGATTCGCACGAAGATTCGTCGCCTGCTCGAAACGCACGATGTGACAGTCGTCAAACCGCTCGCCGCGCGGAAGCTGCTCATTCGCCGCAAACGAGCGGGAGGGGCCATCATTTCGACGCGGCACAGCCCCCGGCACGAGACGATCGCTGACGTGTTCGCCGATCTGGTCTACTTCGTCGACGTGTTCCCCAATCCGCGACTGACTTTGGAAGTCGTGCTGACGCACCAGGAGGAGCACCGCGTCCCCGCACGCAAGAAATGGTGGCGCGGTCCCGATTTTTGCGTGACCGATCGGATTCTGGTCGGCATCGAAGGCCGTGTAACCCTCAGGAGCAACGCCGACTTGCTGCGATTACTTCCCGAGGGGCTGGGCGAGACCTTCACGACGGAAGAGATCGCCCGTCGCGCCCCGATGCCGCGCTGGCTCGCGCAGAAGATGGCCTACTGCCTGCGAAAGACGGGAGCGATCGAGCCGGCCGGCAAGCGGGGCAACTCGTGGCTTTATCGCGAGATGCCTTCCGCGACCTCGGCGCCGCCGCGCAAATCGCGCGCGGCCTCGTGAGCAGCCCAGCGCGTTGGGTTCCGAGTCGCTCTTTGCGTGGCACCGCCAGAGCGATCTCAAAGCGTGACACTGTGGAGCGACCAATTGGCGGCACACGAGGTTTTATCATGCCTGCTCACCAGCATACTGCGGCCAGACGCGGCGTGTCTCGGCGTACGAATCGACCTCATCGCCCCAGCATGTCCAGCCAGCGATTCGCTCGCGTGCAAAGAGTTCCAGGTATGGGCCGGGGCTGCATTGCTCGATCAGCTTGTACTGTTCGTCCGGTTTCCGCGAGTGCTCGCGTTTGCGCCGCGCGATGACATTCACCTGCCGCCGCCCGGGAGCCAGCGTCCGCAGCTTGCCCCGCACGCCGAAGAGCAAGAGTTCGGTGACGTTGCGGAAATAGAAACCGACGCCGCGACCGTCCGGCCCGCCATCTTTCCGGATTTTGAGCCACACGAGATTGGTCTTATAGGTGAAGCCCCAAGCTTTGAGGATCGAGAGCCCGTCCTCGAGGAGCGCGTTCGGGCACCAGAGATAGAGATGGCTTTTGTCCCGAGCGAAGCGCGCCACCGGCAGCGCCTGGATCTCTTCGACGTCCATCGTGCGATAACGCCTGAGCCGCCGATGCTCGGGGGCCATCTTCCCCGTGCGGTTTTGAAACCGCCAAGGCGGATCGACCAGAATCGTCGAATACGTGCCGCTCAATCCGTCGAGCTGCTCCATGGGCTCCCTCGCGAGGGACGCGTCGAGAACAGCGGCAAGGTAATAAGAAGGGATCCATTGTCCAAGGGCGAAAGCCAAAAAAAGGCGTGGATTACGAAGCTTCAGTCCACCGACGGCCTGGTCATGAATCCGATGAGCTTGAGAGAGTCTCACACTGATCTTGAACGCATTTGCCTGGCGTGGGAAAATAAACAAAGGCGCAACGGAGACCCGTAAAGGGTCGCAAGTCGCTTAACGCGAGCCATTGCCACGATCGAAGGCAATGGCTCTTGTCATTTCGAAGCCTCCGGAGTGAGGCCCGGCCGGGCGCGCGTTTTCGCGCGTCGACTGGCGTGCGATCGCGGTGCGCCTCCGCCGTCGGCACGCCGCGGGCCTTCTCGGCTCTTTTTACGGCCTTCGAGGGCAGCCCTCAGCCCGGCCCTCGCGCATCGGAATGGGAGAGGGTGGTTACGGGACGAACCATCGAGTCATCGCAGAGCC
>DASPSM010000514.1:0-15784 GCA_035623955.1 Planctomycetaceae bacterium | reverse complement strand
GACCTGGCGGAATGGGGGAGCAAAAAAGTCCAGGCCCTCTCAAAGGGCATGGCGCAGAAGGTCCAGTTCATTGCAGCCGTCGTGAGCCGGCCGGAATTAGTCCTTCTGGATGAGCCGTTCAGCGGCTTGGATCCGGTGAATCTCGAAGTGTTGCGCGCAGCCGTGCTGGACCTCCGCCGCGAGGGGACGACGGTGATCTTTTCAACCCACGATATGAGCATGGCCGAACGGATGTGCGATTACATCTTCATGATTTATCGCGGCAACAAGGTTCTCGACGGCACGTTGGATTCGATCCAGGCCGCCTACGGCAGCGACACGTTGCGAGTGCGGCTCAACGGTGACGGTCGTGTGCCGCCCCATTTGCCTGGCGTGCAAAAAGTCATCGACTTCGGTCGCTACCAGGAGCTGCGGCTGGCAGACGGCGTCGATTCTCAGGCTGTGCTCTCGGCGCTGATGGCTCACGGCAAGGTGCTGCACTTCGAGCTGGCCAGGCCGTCGCTGCACGACATCTTCGTGAGGATTGCCGCCCCAGAGGCCGAGGGAGCCAACCATGCGTAAAGCACTCGTCATCGCCGGCCGGGAGTACAACGCGGCGGTCCGGACCCGGTCTTTCTTGATCAGCCTGGTCGTGCTTCCCGTTTTGATGGGCGGCGCCGTTTTCATGCAATGGCTTCTGAGAAACCAGGTCGATACGTCGGAAAAGCGGTTCGCCGTCATTGACCGCACTCCGGGCGAGACTCTCGTCGCAACTCTGAGCGCGGCATCCGAGGCCTGGAGCAAAGCGGGAATTCTCGACGAAAAGGGGCATCAGGTCAGACCCACGTTCGTCATCGAGCGCGTCGCCCCCAGCGCCGATCAGGCGGAGGCCATCGCGCAGCAACGATTCGATCTCTCCGAGCGCGTCCGTCAGGGCTCGCTCTTCGGATTCGTGGAGATTGGCGGACGCGTGCTCGAGCCCGCCCCCTCTGCGCCGGGACATCCTCCCAATATGGATCTGATGGACGAACCACCGAACGGATTGGACGGCGAGGAGCGCATGTCAACGCCGACATCGACGACTGACGACCGGTTCGCGATCCGTTACCAATCCGCCAGTCCGACGTTTGACGCGTTTCGCAACTGGGCCAGACCCGTGCTGAACCAGGCGATCCGGAAGGCGCGATACGCCGCGGAGGGGTTGACGGCCGACAAGGTCCGCGCGGCGGTGCAGCCGGCCCCCCTGCTGACCAAGGGCCTTACGCGGCGCAATCCCGCCACGGGTCAACTGGAAGAGGCACCCGACGAGAACCCGATCGTTTCGTTTCTTGTGCCCGGGGGACTGTTGGTGCTGATGTTCATGCTGATTCTGCTCGGCTCAACGCCCCTGATGCAGGGCGTGGTTGAAGAGAAAATGCAGAGAATCGCCGAGGTGCTGTTGGGCTCGGTCGAACCTTTTGATTTGATGATGGGAAAGCTGCTGGGACTGGTGGGCGTCTCAGTCACGCTGGCTGCGGTCTATTTGAGCGGGGCCTATTGGGCGCTCAATCACTATGGCTACGCCGAGTTGATCTCGGTCGAGGTGCTGGCCTGGTTCATGGCCTACCTGGTGCTGGGCGTGTTGATGTACGGCTCGTTGTTCATCGCGGTCGGCGCGGCGTGCACCGACCTCCGCGAGACGCAAGCCATGCTGTGGCCCGTCATGCTGCTGGCGATGGTGCCGATGTTCGTGTGGACCAACGTTGTTCGCGAACCCAACAGCGCCTTTTCGATCGCCGCTTCGTTCCTTCCCAACGCGACGCCGATGCTTATGCTCGTGCGAGTGGCGGTTCCGCCGGGGATCGCCTGGTGGCAGCCGGCCGTTGGGATGTTCGGGGTGCTCGCCGCGACGCTGGCCTGTGTTTATGCAGCCGGGCGAATTTTCCGCGTGGGCCTGTTATTGCAGGGGAAAGCCGCCACGCCGCGCGAGCTGCTCCGTTGGGTGCTGCGGGGCTGATCGCTGCCAGCAACGGAGTTCGCGAAAGCCCGAGCTTACAGCTCGTACGTCGTGATCTCGACCTCGTGCCCGTCCGGATCGTGAAAGTAAATCGATTCCGAGATGCCGTGATGCTGATATTCGAGGGCAATCCCGCGCTTCTGCAGCTCGCCTCGGGCTCGCTCGAAATTCGCTCGATCGGCACGGAAAGCGAAGTGGCGCATAGCGAGCACGTCGCGTCCGGGTGACCCCTTGGGCTGGGCGCCTTCGACCGGGAAGAGGGCGATCGAAGTCGTGCCGACTCCGACCATCGCCGGGTAATTTCCCCAGGCCTCTTCGTAGCGCCTTTCCAAGCCGAGGACGTCCTTGTACCAGGCCACCGAGCGTTCGACGTCCCTGACGGCCAGAGCGATGTGATCAATCCCCTCAACGGAAAACATGGCAAGGCCCGATCAAGCTAAATCCATCGTTAAGTTGGCCTATTTGTCGTCGAGCAGCTCGACGGCCTCGAAGCGTTTGCCTTCCATCAGCTCGAGGCTCGCGCCGCCGCCCGTGCTGACGTGGGTGACCTTGTCGGCCAGGCCGAGCTGTTGGATGGCCGCGGCACTGTCACCGCCGCCAATGATGCTCGTGGCGTGACTGTTGGCGACGGCCTCGGCGACTGCCCGGGTGCCGGCGTCGAACGGCGGCATCTCGAAGACGCCCATTGGCCCGTTCCAAATGACGGTCTTGGCCGTGCGAATCGCGTCCCCAAAGAGTTTGGCCGTCTCGGGTCCGATGTCGAGCCCTTGATAGCCGTCGGGAATCTGACCGGCTGCGACGACTTGCTTCTTGCAGTCGGCGGTGAAGGCATCGCCGCAGTGCGTGTCGACGGGCAGCATCAATTTGCCGGCGCCCGATTTGAGCAGCTCACGGGCCAGCTCGACTTTGTCGGGCTCGACGAGGCTCTTGCCGACTTTGCCGCACTGCGCCAGCGAGAACGTATAGGCCATCGCGCCGCCGATGAGCACGCGATCGCAGACCTGGAGCAGGTTGCGGATCACGTTGATCTTGTCGGAGACTTTCGCTCCGCCCAGGATCGCCAGAAACGGCCGCTGGGGATGGGCGATCGTCTCCAAGAGATATTGCAGCTCTTTGGCAACGAGAAAGCCCATCACCTTTGGCTTTTTTCCCATCGCTTTGGGGACCGCGACCATCGACGCATCGGTGCGGTGGCACGTGCCGAAGGCGTCGTTGCAATAGATGTCGCCAAGCGCCGCCAGCGCGCGAGCGAATTGGGCGTCGCCGGCCTGCTCGCCAGCGTAAAACCGCAGATTTTCCAAGAGCAGCACGCCGCCCGGCTTGAGGGCCGCTGCCTTCGTCTTTGCTTCGTCGCCGATCGCATCGGCAGCAAACTCAACCGGCCGCTTCAGCAGTTCGGCCAGGCGGGCCGCGACCGGTTTGAGGCTGTATTTCGGCTCGGGGCCCTTTCCTTTGGGCCGCCCCAGGTGGCT
Organism: Planctomycetaceae bacterium; assembly: GCA_035623955.1. Taxonomy (GTDB): domain Bacteria; phylum Planctomycetota; class Planctomycetia; order Planctomycetales; family Planctomycetaceae; genus DASPSM01. The sequence continues at coordinate 12,337 of DASPSM010000514.1, read as the reverse complement.
CATCAGGATCAACTTGCCGCCGCGGGAGAGGACCGACTCGATCGTCGGCACCGCCATGCGAATCCGCAGGTCGTCGGTGATGTTCTGATGGTCGTCAAGAGGCACATTGAAATCGACGCGCATCAGGACGGTGCGGTCGCGGACGTCGACGTCGGCAATAGAACGCTTGGGCATGCTGTGGTCTCGCAATCAGAAGTCATCGGGAGGGCGAGGCTCCTGCCGAGCCGCGACCAACCAATGCAATGGAAAAAGGCTCGGCTTCGCCCTCCCAACAACTGGCCGCCGGAAACTCGTCACTTTTTGCCGCGCGTCTTCAACCAGGTTTTGTATTCGGGGGATTTCACGAAGTCTGCAAAAGCGCTGAGGGCGGTGAGGTCGCCGAACGTCACCCCCAGCGACTCCGCCTTGTTCAGCCATTTGACGGTGTCCGCGTAGTCGCGGCGCGCCAGCGAAATGTCGAGCAGCGAGTAGTAGCCGCGGAGCAGGTTCCGGTCCTGAACGATGGCATCTTGCGCCATGTTGCGGGCTGCGTCGAGTTTCCCCTCCTTCATGAGCACGTTGGCTCGCAACACCTTGAGGTACGGATCGCCGCCGATGACCTTGTCGACCCGATCAACCGCTTCGAGTGCCTGATCGTACGCCTTGCGAAGGATGTAAGCGTCGACCGAGATCAGGTCGATCATCGGGTCGTTGGGATAGCGCTTGCGGAATTCGTCGATCGTCGCCAGGTACTCCGCATCGCTGACCGACTGTGTCGCCAAAAGCCGCATGGTCATCGCCGGCTTTGATTGCTGCACGGAGGAGGGCAGCTCCTTGTATGTGTTGAGGGCCAGCCGCCAGTTTCGCTCGCGGACGTAATTGCCCATCTGGGTGAAGCGGCTGAAATTGGCGACAAAGTCTTTTTCCGGCCCGGGGAGCGTCTCGACGTTCGCCCCGCCCGATCGGTGAGCCAGCGGCAAGAAGGAACGCCGAAGATTCTGCGAGTACATTTCGCCGGTCAGGAAGACGTAGCAGTCGAAAGCCACGGTTTTTCCGTCGCGCGAGCGGCCGAGCACCCAATCGTGATAGTTGAGGGCGCCATTGGAGCTGATCAGCCGGAACAAAATGCGCATCTGCCCGCCGTCCTTATGAATCCGCAGCGCGCGGTAACTGCCGGATCCCGCGACGGCCGCCATGATCGCGCGCGCGAAGCCCGACTTGGGCGAGACCGTGGCCAGTTTCAGTCCGCGGCCGAAGTTCGCCCGAAATTCCTTGAGCTGGGCCGAATCGCCCGCTAGCGCCGTCGCCTTTTCGATGAGGGCGTCCCAGTCGACGAGCGAGTTGAACGCGTCGATATCCTGATCGTGCACAGCTTGCTGCAACGCGGCCGCCCACCTGGTCGCCTCTTCGACTGTGACGGGCTTGTCGGGTGTTTCAATCCTTTCGTCGGGAAGGAGGGGCGCCTTGCCGCCCGGAGGATCGGCTGCGGTTGCCGGTTGCGGTCGACTCAATCCACTGGACATCGACAACAGCAACAGACCCGACGCGAAAACTCGCAGGCGCGCTTTCATGAGACGACTCACAGGGCAACCAATGCAGCCACGCGACTGACGCAGGCGGCTCAAAATTTGGCGCAGGCCGGCGAGGTGCAGCATAGCAGAATGACCGCCGGCTGACGCCCGAATCGGGCTCGCGGACGCTCACTCGCCGCGGCAACGCGTCGGCGCGCGAGGCGTTCTTCCCGCACCCCTTTGCGCGGTCTTTCAATTCGGCTACATATCACCAGCAAAGATGTTCACGTTCGAAGTCCGCTCGCTTCTGGTGAATTTTGAGCGCCGACGTGACTCAGTTAGACGCTCGTCGCATGGATAACCTGGTCCGCCGAGAGATCATTGCCGACGCTCGGACGTTCGTGATCAAGATCGGCACCAATGTCCTGTCGCGCGACGATGACACGATCGACGTCGACCGCATTGCCCAGCTGGCTGAACAGATTCATCGCGTGCGCGAGACGGGGCGGCAAGTCGTCGTCGTTTCCAGTGGAGCGATCGGGGCGGGAATGGGTCTGTTAGGGTTGAAGACTCGCCCGACCGATTTGCCGCACCTGCAGGCCGCCGCCGCCGCTGGCCAGGCTCATCTGATTCGGCTCTATGACGACTGCCTGCGCAAGCACGGCTATCACGCCGCCCAGGTGCTGCTGACGGCCAACGACTTCAAGAGCCGCACGCGGTATCTCAATGTCCGCAACACGCTGCACACGCTGTTCGAGTACAAGGCGATTCCCATCGTCAATGAAAACGACACAGTGAGCGTCGCGGAAATCAAATTCGGCGACAACGATCAACTGGCCGCGATGGTCACCGGCCTGTTGACCGAACCGCTGCTGATCATCCTGTCGATCGTCGACGGCCTCTACGACGGCGATCCCAAGTCACCGGCAAGCAAGCTGATTCCGCTGGTCGATCAGTGGGACGATTCCCTGATGGGCCTGGCCGCTCCGGGCCGCAGTCTCCGCGGAATCGGCGGCATGCCTTCCAAGCTCGAGGCCGTGCGGACGGCCACCGGCGTCGGCGAAAGCGTGATCATCGCCAACGGCACGCGGCCGAACGTGCTCGACGACATCCTGGCCGCCAAAGAGGTCGGCACACTGTTTCTGGCCAAGGGGAAGGATCTTCCGGCGTGGAAGCGGTGGATCGGGTTCACGATCCGCCCCAAGGGGCGATTCATCCTGGACGACGGGGCCCGCCGCGCCGTCGAAACGCAGGGCAAATCGCTTCTGGCCATCGGCATCACGGCCGTCGAGGGAGAGTTTGCCAAGGGGGAAGTCGTGTCGCTGGTCGACCGCGCCGGAGAAGAATTCGGCCGCGGCCTCTCCAACTACAACGCCCACGACGCCCGCGCAATCGCCGGCAAGCGCTCGGACGAAATCATCCAAGCCTTGGGCAGCCTCCCCTACGAGGAAGTCATTCATCGCGACAACCTCGTGGTCACGACGTGAGTTCTGATTTCGGTATTCCGCAAGTGCGCACGCAGCAGGACGAGCAAGAGCAGCGGCACGTCCAGCTGCAGTCTTACGGGGCGAATGCGCGTTGGTCTTTGATCGGCCCGACCATCGGCGGCGACTCTCAGGCCGCCTTCGTTCGGGGTAGGGCCGGCGGCGGTGGTTCTTTCGGCAGGTCTTCCGTGGGCGGAACTTCGACCTTCATTTCGCGCAGCAACTGGCAGGCAAGAGCGTGATTGGCCCGTTCCCAGTCCTTTGACTGAGCGCAGCGAATCAGATACGTCTTCGCTCCCGCCAGGTCGCCCCGATTCTTCAAGAACACGCCGACAAAATACGGAAGAGTGGAAGTGCTCAGACCATTGGCTGGAGCTGCGGCAAGAATCTTATCGATTTCCGGCAGATTGAGCTTCTTAGCCGACTTGGGCGCCAGCACCTCCCGCAGCTCTCCAGCGAGCTGCCTGTAGGACTCTACGCCTTTGCCTTCGATCGGCTTGGCCGGCGGCTCGGTTTCGACGATTTGTTTGAGGATCGCATCGCGATCGGCCGTCTTGCCGAGTGTGTCGGCGGCCAGGGCGGCGTGAAATGCGGCGTAGTACTCGTGACCTTTCTCGAACGCGCGCCGCAACGGCTCGAGTGATTTGTCGCTCGGCCCGGCCATCAAGAAAAAGATCCCGGCGTCGCGTTCCTGCCACGGGAAGAGCTCGTGGCCCCACCCCTCGATGTGATGCCGGGCGAAGTCGTTGGCCGCTTGAATGTCGCCTTTTCCCGTGCGGTGGCACCAATAGGTCCATTCAAATGGAGTGCTGTCGTAACGGGCCGCGACCGCACGGACCAACTGCTCCGACTTTTCCCAATCGCCCAGCATTTCGTGGCAGCGGGCCGCCGTGATCATCGACCAGGCCGAGTAGCTTTTGGCCGCTTCGTCGGCGTAAACGACAGCCTCTTTCCATTTCTTCTGCGCCATATAGTGCCGGGCGATCTCGTCTTGAACCTGGGCCTGCTCGAGCCCCTGCGGCGGCAGCTTGATCGCTTCGTCGAGCGTCTCTTTCCAGCGCGCGTCGTGGTTGTTGGCTTTGTAAATCGCCGCCAGCAGGCGATAGGACGAATAACCCGGCGCGGCTTTGACCTGTTGCTTCGCACAGCGCTCGGCATCGTCGTACCGTTTCAGGGTGTAATAGCGGTTGGCCAGGGCGTTCATCACCAGCGGATCGTCGGCATAATCGCGCTCGTACTTCGCCACATCTTTGGCGGCGTTGGCCCAGTCACGCTTAATTCGATTGGCGATCACGATCGGGAGCTTGTTGCTCGTGTTCCAGATCCGTGCCATGTACCTGGCGTTGACGTCGGGATCGTCCGGCTGGCCGTACAAGCCGAACTTCATGCAGCGCATCTCGTCGGGCAGGACCATGTCGGAGTGTTCGCCGGGCACCTTCCAGATCGCATAAAGATGCTCGGTGGGGTTCATGCTGTAGAGCCAGTGCAGCAGCCAATACTCTCGCAGACTGAGGTGGGAAGTGTCGATTTTCTTCAAGAGGGCTGCGCTCGCGGCTTCCAAGGTTTTCTTGTTCCACGAAAACCGATTGATGTACGCCGCGTACGGATGACCCGCGACGAGCGGCCCGTAGGTTGCCACGGTCTTTTCGACAGGAAGGCCCAACGCATTGCGCTCGACCTCGAGCAAGCGAATGAGCTGCGCGAAATTGATCTCTTCGATGGCGTGGCCGACGGCAGATAGCGAAGGCTCGCCCCGGTCGAGATCGCCTTTGCCGGCCCCTTCGAGGTCCGTGATCAGCGACTTGCGGAACTCGGCCTCGACGCGCGGGTCCCCCGGCGATTCGGCACTCTGAATCCGCTTTCTCGTCGGCTCGGGCAGACCGGGAACGTCCAAAAGCCGCTTCCGCAACAGCTCCCCCGTCACCAGAAAGGCCGAAGACGACCCGATCCGCTTGGGCCCCAATTCATTCGACGCTGCCAGCATGTCGTAGACGCGGGGGCAGTCGCGGCAATCCTCGATCATGTCATAGGCGGCCTTGACCGTCAGCTCCTGCAGATCGCTGAAGGCGAGAGCCTGAAGATTGAGGTATCGAGCCAGGCGGCGCTGGGCCGGCGTTTCCGCGATTTTGAGCATCCGCGAGAGTTGGCCGTGGGCGAATGCGTCGAGCACGTCGGTGAAGAAAGGCAGCGGTTTGGCTGGCGTCGAGTTCCTCCGCGTTGGCTTTTTCTCCTTCGCCGCGTCGATGTCGTCGGCCGCCAGGTTGTGGAGTCCAAGTTGCGCGCGGACGTAAGCTCGGTGCCAGAGCGCCCAGGGCGATTCGCCGTACTTCTGGATCAGCCGTTCGGCATAGAGGAGCGCGCGAGCATAGTAGGCTTTGCACGCTTCGCTGTAGTAATACTCGGTGAGCGTGCCGAGATTCGCGTAGCCGACCGCGAGTGCCGCCAAGAGCTCGGGCGAATCGCCCTTGTCGTGAATCTCGGCGTGCAGCCGCCGCAATCCGCCCAGGACGGAAATCTCATTCCAGGTCCACAAGAGATCGTAGGTCGCGCCTGGCACCACTGCAGTCGGGCGCCCTTTCGGCACGTCTTCGTCGCTCGCGCCGAGGTGGCTCAGCACCTCGCGAAAGATGGTCCGCGACCACCCTTCGGCCCCCAGGGTCATTGAGGTGATGGACTTCGGGTCGTCGACGTCGGCATTGACGACATGTTCCCAAAGCTCATCTTTCTGCGGCCCCAGGCGCGAGAGGGTGTATTGAATGTCGGTAAATCTTGCGGCCTTATGCGTCTCGCAGTGCATCTCGAAGGGAACGGACGTCTCCTCGGGCTTTTCCGGGAAGTCTTCCCGCAGCACCTCGTCGCGAGTGGAAAGCCCCAGTTCGTCGCGGGCTGCCAGCAGGAAGGCCTGGCGCGGCAATTCGCGAACCACCAGCGGAGCGACCTGCAGGAAGTTCTCCTCCGATTCGTGAACCAGACAATAAACCGTCTGTCCCACCCGCAAGCTCTTGGGGTCGAGTCCTGGCGGCGCCGGTTTGCGTGGCTCGGCGCGGTCGCTGTGCAGGTAAACGAGCTCGGCCGCTCCGCCAATGGCGACTAGGACTGCGATCACAACCAGCGAAATGACAAAGGACCGTGACATCTGAAACCTCAAACGACCCGCCAATCGACTAGGCGGGAGACATTGCCGGGTCGGGACAGTTCGATCGCGTCGGCCTTTGCGGAGCTTCGGTTGATGACGCCTCGTCGCTGCGGCCTCGTGCGAGCGGGAGCCTTGGGCGGCTCGGTTCTCTTGGGGGCCTCCTCCTCCGGCGGGACAGTCACTTTCATTTTCCGCAGCAACTGGCAGGCGAGGACATGGTTGATCTGTTGCCAGTCGTCTGAGTGCGCGCAGCGGATCAGGTAGATCTGCGCGGTCTTGAGGTCGCCCCGATTTTTGAGGAAGACTCCCACGAAATACGGAAGAACAGAGTGCTGCGAAGTCGATGTGGCCGCGTCAGCCAGGATCTTATCGACTTCCGCGAGATTGAGCGCTTCAGCCGCCTGCGGCGGGAGCGTTTTCCGAAACTGTTCGGCCAACCGCCCAAAGAAGCTCGGTCTGGCCCCGGCGCCGGCCGGCTTGCGATCGATGATCTGCTGAAGGACTTGGTCGCGGAGAGCAGTCTTGCCGAGACTATCGGCGACGGTTGCCGCGTGAAAGCCTTCAAACCCGTCGTGCCCCTTCTCGAAGGCGCGCTGGTAGAGCAGCAGGGCCTTCTCCGGCTCGTCGGTGAGGAGATAGAAGTGACCGATGTTGCGGTATTGCGTGTTGTAGAGTGAAGTCCCCATGGCCTCGTACTTCGACCGCGCAAACTCCTCAGCGGCTTGCCGGTCGCCGTGATTCGTGCGCACGCACCATTTCAGCCACGACATCATGCTCCCCTCGTAACGTTCGGTGGCTGCGCGGATGAACTGCTCCGACTTCTTCCATTCGCCGAGCATTTCGTGCGCGCGAGCCGCAGTGCGCAGCGACCATTCGGAGTAGCTTTCCGCGGCGGAGTCGGCGTAGACCACCGCTTCCTTGAACTCCTTGCGCTTCAAAAGCTCGAGCGCGATCGAGTTTTCGACTTGGGCTTGCTCCAGCCCGTGAGCCGGCAGATTGCGTGATTTGTCCAAAGTCTCTTTCCAGTGGACGAAATCTTTCTTGGCCTTGTAGATGTTGGCCAACAGCCGCGATTCCTGGTATCCCGGGTGCACGTCGACCAGACGTTTGGCGCAGCGCTCCGCGTCGTCGTAGCGTTTCAGCCGGTAATAGCGATTGGCAAAGGCCTTCGTCACTAAAGGATCGTCGGCGTAAGCAGCTTCAAGGGCTACAGCGTCGCGCTCGATACGCGCCCAGTCCCGCTTGACCAGTTGAGCCACGGCGGCGGGGAGCTTGTCGCTCGTCTTTGACAGCTTTGCCATATAGCTCGCATTCCGCGAATCGTCCGGATCGCCGGCAAAGCCTCCGCGCAGGTCGCGCATCAGGTCGCCAAAAATTGTGTCGCCGTGATCGGTCACCACCTGATACCAGGCTTGGACGTTCGGGGACGGCGCGACGGCGTTCAGCCATTGCAAAAGCGGCCGCTCCTTGAAGGTGAGATCCCACGGCTCGATCCGCTTCGCAAGCTCTGCGGCGCCTTTTTCCCTGGCCTCTTTGCTCTGCTGATACCTGGCGAGGTACGCGGCGTACCGATGGCCCGCGCAGAATGGACCCAGCTCTTCCACGCTCGCGTCGGTCGGAACTCCAAACATGTAAGCCTCGAATTCCAAGCGCCGCAGAACCTGTGCGAACTCGATCTCCTCGATCATGTGCCCGAGCGCGGACAACGAGGGCTCCCCGCGGTCGAGTTGGGGCACCCCCGCCTGCTTGAGATTCGCGGCAAGCATTTTGCGAAACGCAATTTCCGCTGCGTTGTCGGCGGCCCCCTCCGAATCGGCGACTTGCGTCAACGTGGGCGCGGGCAGACCGGGAACGTCAGCCAATCGCTTCCGCAGGAAAGCACTGGTGTTCGAAATCGCCTGGTAAGCACCCTCGTGGCTTGGCCCCAGTTGACCGGAGGTCACAAGAATATCGTAACAGCGAGCGCAGTCCGGACACTCGCGCGAGAATTCCGAAACTGCATCGATGGCCATGTCACCCAGCTCGGCAAAGACGACAGCTTGCATCTTGAGATAATGCGCCAGCCGGCGCTCCTGCGAGGTCTTCGCCCCCCTCGACATTCGAGAAAGATCTCCCTGCCCGAACGCCTCGAGAACTTCCGTCCAAAACGGCAATGACTTTGCGTGGGATGAGTCGCCCTGCATCTTTTTCGCCGCCGCGACGTCATCCGCCGCGAGATTGTGCAGCCCGACCAGCATCCGCGCGTAGGCGCGATGCCAGCGCGACCACGGCGAGGCGTCGGTCTTGTGCACCAATCGTTCGGCGTAGAGCAGACTGCGTGCGTAATATGCCTTGTGGGCGGCGCTATAGTGGTATTCGGTCAGGCTCCCCAAATTCGCGTACCCGATCGCAAGTGCCGCCAAAAGCTCGGGCGACTCGCCTTTCTCGCGAATCTCGGCGTGAACGTGGCGCAGGCCGGCCAAAACCGAAATCTCGTTCCAGCTCCATAAAAGATCGTGAACGGCGCCCGGCACCACCCCCGCGGCGCGCGCGGTTCGCACGGCCCGCTTCCGACCCGCTCGGGTCAGCACGTCCTTCAGTTCGCCGCGCGAAAGCGCCTCGGCCTTTTCCGCCAACGTGGTGATCGTCGCCGGATCACTGACGGCGACGTTGAGTTTCCACTGCCAAATCGAGTTGTCCTTTGAGCCGACGAGCTTCAGGGCGTAGTCGAGATCGAAATCCTTCTGAGCCCGCGTGACGCCGCAAAACATTTCGAATGACGCACATTGGAGGTCGGGCTTGGCGGGGAAGTCCTCGCGTAAGATCGAGTCGCGCGTGCCGAGCCCCAGTTCGTCGCGAGCCGCGATCAGAAACGCCTGACGCATGAGTTCCCGATGCAACAAGTTCGGGGAATAAATCGCCGACTTCTCGGGCCCTGGTTCGCGTGCCGTCAGGTACACAGCGCAATCAGCCGGGCTCTCTGCGGCTCGAGCCGCATCGGAAGATCGCAAGCCGCCAGTTGCCAGGAGAGAAAGGGCAATTCGAAGAGCAAGACCATTGATCCGTGACATGCTGCACCTCAGGCACTGTCCGCGGGCTCGAATCGCGATACGAATCTTTCGAGCGACAGCGGAATAGCTGCTCAAACCTATCCTGGCCGGGCGATTCGATTCCCGCAACCGCCGGGAGCAGTGCTCGCGAGAAGAATGCGGTCGGCCCCGCCTCGAGCTGCTCCCCCGGTATAATGGCGACGCGGTGAAACAGCTTTCACTGACGTCTCGCGCGCCCGCGGACAAAAAGCCTCCTCCAACAAAGAGAGCTCACTGACATGAAGGCCGTAGTGTGCCGCGCGTTTGGTCCACCCGAGAGCCTGACGCTGGAGGACGTGCCTGATCCCCGGCCGGCCGAGGGACAGGTACTGATCGACGTCTATGCAGCCGGCCTGAATTTTCCCGACGTGTTGCAGATTGCGGGCAAATATCAGTTTCAGCCGCCGTTTCCGTTCACGCCCGGGGCGGAGGTTGCAGGCGTCGTTGCGGACGTCGGACCGGGCACCACTGGACACAACAAGGGCGACCGCGTGATGGCCATGACTGGAATTGGCGGGATGGCGGAACGCGCCGTCGCGTCCGTCGATTCCGTGAATCCGATTCCCGAGGGGATGGACTTCGCCGCAGCCTCCGGGTTCGAGCTGGTCTACGGCACGTCGTACCATGCGCTCAAGCAGCGCGCCCAATTAAAAGCGGGAGAAACGCTGCTGGTGCTGGGCGCCAGCGGTGGCGTCGGTCTCGCAGCTGTGGAGATCGGCAAGGCGTTCGGCGCGCAGGTGATCGCCGCGGCCGGCAGCGACGAAAAGCTGCAGATCGCGAAACAACACGGCGCCGATCTGCTGGTCAATTACGGCCAGGTGAACTTGAAGGACAGAATCAAGGAGCTCACGGGCGGCAAAGGCGCCGACGTGATCTTCGACCCCGTGGGCGGCGATCTGTTCGACCAGGCGACGCGGTCGATCAACTGGAACGGACGGCTCTTGGTCGTGGGCTTTGCCAGCGGCACGATCCCCAAATTTCCCGTTAACCTGGCGCTGCTGAAGGGTTGCCAGATTGTCGGCGTCTTCTGGGGCGACTTCAAACGCCGCGAGCCCGCGGCCTATCGCCAGAATGTCCGGGAGCTGTGCGATCTCTTCCACCAGGGCAATCTCAAGCCCTTGGTTTCGCGGGAGTTTCCGCTTACGGAATATGCCGCGGCGCTCAATATGCTTGTGAACCGGCAGGCGGTGGGCAAAATTGTGTTGCGCGTGCGGAGGTAATGCGTTCGTAGGCGCGAAAACCGCAAACGAAGCGGCGAGGACTCGTGATGCTATCATTGGTCCTGATCTCAATGGCGCTTTCCGCAGCAGTCACGGCAATCCGATCGTTCGTCAGATGAATTTGGAGACATCTTGCACGCTTTCATGTCGAGAACACAGTGGGCTTTGATGGCGTCCGTTGTATTGGGACTCGCGATGCTCCTCACACAAACGGCCGCACGCGCTGAGCAGCCTTGGGTCGTCTATCAGGGGCACGACGGCCCCGGCAAAGGCAAGAAAATCGTCTTCGTCAGCGGCGACGACGAGTACCGCTCGGAAGAAGGGCTGCCTCAATTGGCAAAGATTCTGGCCGTGCGGCACGGCTTCCACTGCACCGTGCTGTTTGCCATCGATCCGCAGGACGGCACGATCAAACCCGACCAGCAGGACAACATCCCGGGGCTGGAAGCGTTGGACTCGGCCGATTTGATGGTGATTCTGACTCGCTTCCGCGACTTGCCTGACGACCAGATGCAGCACGTCGTGAAATATGTCGAGTCCGGCAAGCCGATCGTTGCCTTGCGGACCGCAACGCACGCCTTCTCGATGAAAAACCACAAAACGTACGCCCGCTACGACTGGCAGAGCAAAGAGTGGGACGGCGGATTTGGTCGGCAAGTGCTGGGTGAGACCTGGATCAACCACCACGGGCAGCATGGCAAGCAGAGCACGCGCGGTATCATCCCCGCAGGCGGCAGGGCCAATCACCCGATTTTGCGCGGCATCCACGACGGCGACGTCTGGGGACCGACCGACGTTTACGCCACGCGCGATCGCATGCCAGGCTGTTTGCCGCTGGTGCTCGGCCAGGTGGTCGCGGGCATGCACTCGACCGACCCGCCCGTGCAAGGGCCGCAGAATGACCCAATGATGCCCATCGCCTGGATCAAAACCTACACATCCCCGTCGGGCAAAGACGCCCGCGTCTTCACAACCACGATGGGCGCCTCGCAGGATCTCGAAAACGAGGGCCTTCGCCGGCTGATCGTCAACGCCTGCTACTGGTCGCTCGGAATGGAAGATCAGATCCCGGAGAAATCGAACGTCGACCTTGTCGGCCCCTACCATCCCACGCCATTCGGCTTCGGCAAATACACCAAAGGGATCAAGCCGTCGGCCCACGCGCTGACAAACTGATGTGGGACGCCAATCAATACAACAAGTTTGCCGCCGAGCGCGCGCGGCCCTTCGCCGATTTGCTCGCGCAGGTTCAGCGGGGCGCGGAGGAGACGCGGCAAATTGTCGATTTGGGCTGCGGGCCGGGAAAACTGACACGGCAGCTGGCCGATCGCTGGCCGGCAGCACACGTTGTCGGCGTCGACAATTCGTCCGACATGCTCGCCAAGGCCGGGCCGCTGGCGGTTCCCGGCCGCGTGGAGTTTGTGCAGGCCGACCTCTCAGCCTGGTCTCCGGCTCAACCGGTCGATTTCATTCTCAGCAACGCCGCCTTACATTGGATCGCCGACCACGATGCGTTGCTCAGGCGCCTGGCGCGCTGGCTTGCTCCCGGCGGGACGTTGGCCGTGCAAATGCCGAACCGTTTTGATGGGCCCGTCCAGAAGGCAATCGACGAGACGGCGGCCGACCCACGTTGGGCCGCACGGTTGCAAGGCGTGGGGCTGCACCGGGGCTCGGTGCAGCCGATCGAGTGGTACGCCCGCTTGCTGCAGGAATTGGGGTTCGAGGTCAATGCCTGGGAGACCACGTATGTCCACGTGCTCGCCGGCGAGGATCCGGTGCTGGAATGGTTTCAAGGAAGTGGCCTGCGCCCCTTGTTGGCGCGGTTGGACGCTGCCGCTGCCGAGCAGTTCCGCTCAGACTTGGGAGCCCGGCTGAGGGCCTTGTACCCGCCGCATAGCGGAACCACGCTGTTCCCGATGCCCCGGCTGTTCTTTGTTGC
>DASPSM010000466.1:0-2683 GCA_035623955.1 Planctomycetaceae bacterium | reverse complement strand
CAGGCACTGGCCGCCATCGACCCGCAGCAGACCTGGGAGCTCGAGGGTTACGCCTACCAACTGGCCGGCAAGCTCGAGGATGCCGAAAAGACTTACGACGCGGCCCTGAAGGCCAGCCCCAATCGCTTCCAAATCCGCAAGCTCGCAGTGGAAACGAAGCTGCAAAATCGCCACGTAGCCCAATCCCAGTCGCTGCTGAGGGAGTTTCTCGCGACGCCCGAACTATCCGGCGACGCGGCCAACGTCGCCTGGGCGCGACGCACGCTTGCCTTGTCGCTGGCAGCCACCGGCACGTATCCAAACTATGTGCAGGCTCTGGAGCTGGTCGACACGAATCTGCAGAGTGCGGCCGTGTCCGATGCCGACCGACGCGCTGAAGCCATCATCCGAGCATCGTTTCCAACGTTGGAAAGCCGCAACAAAGCTTTGGAATCGCTCAGCAAGCTTGCCGAGCGTCCGAACGTGCTTTCTCCCGATGACCGAATCGTGATGGCGCGACTCTTGCGGTCGCGAGGCCAATGGGTCAAGTCGTCGCAGGTCTTTCGGGACGTCGTGGCAAGATCAAGGGACCCGCGACACCTGGCCGCCTACATCGATGCCTTGCTCAGCGAAAAGGAGCTGGCCGCGGCCGACGACTGGTTGAGGCGGCTCGAAGCACTGGCGCCCGGTGACTTTGTCACGGCCGACTTGCGGGCGAGATTGCTCGCAGGCGAGGGGCGCTACACCGAGGCCTTCGATCGAATCGTCGCTTCTCTGGGCGAAGAGCCAGGTGTTTCATCAACGAGTTTGGCGCGGCGCCGTGCCGCGTCGTTTCGGCTCGAGGATTTGGGGAACGAACTGGCGCGGCTCAATCGCAAAGACGAAGGTCGGCAGTTTTTTGCGCGAGCGGAGGCCCTGCTGACAAATCAGGACGCACCCAATGGCCAGAAAGGCGTAGAAAAGCCCTCGGTCGATTATCTGCAGTTCCTCGTGCGTCGCGGGCGCGGGCCAGACGCGCTCGCTCAATTCGACCGGATCGCCGCCGCCGGCCGCACGGCCGAGAGGGATCGAGCGTGCATGGCCGTGGCAGCCTGGTCGCTAACCGACAAGGAACTGCTGAATCGATTGGAGCGCTCCCTGGCTCACGTCGCAGAGCGCTGGCCTACGTATTCAGCTTGGGTCGCGCTGGCGGCCGTTCAGGATCGACTCGAGAAATTTGACGACGAAGAAGTCAGCTATCGGCGCGCGCTCGCGCTGGACGACGGGACGCGGATCGACGCGCTGAACAATCTGGCGTATCTCCTGGCACTGCGGAAAAAAGACCTTCCTGAAGCGCAAACGCTCGTCGGCCGAGCCATCGCGCTCATGGGGCCGCGAACGGCGCTCCTTGATTCGCGTGCCCTGGTGGAACTTGCAGCTGAACAGACGAGCGCCGCCCTCTCCGATTTGGAGAAGGCTGCTAACGACGGAGGCGCCGCGGTGCACCTGTTCCACCTGGCACGCGTGCGGATGCTGAATGGACAGGTTGAGGAGGCGCGAGCCGCACTGCGAAAAGCCCTCGAGAACGGTCTTACCGAAAGCAGCCTCAACCGATTGGAAGCTTCCGACCTTCAGGAGCTGAAGGCCAAACTCGAAGGATCACGTGGCTGAATTCCAGATCCCGCGCCCTCCGTCGCACAATGTGCACAGGCGCCCACAAAGTTCCTTACGGCTTGCGGCCGCTAATCCGAGGCACACGAGTGTGGAAATCACCGAAAGTCGACTCCCGGACGGACTTAGAATTTTCCAAAATGGTCACATTTTGTTCAGTTTTCCTTTGACATTTGATTAACGATTTGGCAACCTGGAAGGGCTTTCGGGCGCCAATGGTGCGTCCGAGCGAACAGTTAATAAAGGGCCAACGCTAATGTCGCGAGCAAGAATTGCTCTGATCCTCCCACTCGTCCTAGTGGTCGGAGCCTGTTCACCGGGTCGGCTTTTCGCATCCACCGAATGGTTTGAGTTCGGGCCTGTTGAATCAGCCGACATTGTGACCCTGACGTACGCGGCGGCCGGTTTAACGGGCGGCGAATACTACGCGGGTCAATACAAGGGGACGACGGCCGCGACTGTATCGGGCCTCAGTTCCAGCTCTGCGGCGACGTTCCAGACTTTCTGTGTCGACCTGTTCCATGACGTCTCGAACGGTCAGCAGTACGAAGTCACTCCGACCGCCACAGTCCCGGCACTGAATAACGGGAAGCAGATCAACTGGCTGTACCAGACCTACGGCGAGAATCAAATCACCGGAACGTACTCGACGCTCGTCGTGAACGGCCAGACGTACCACAACGTGGCGGCGAGCGACTATGCGGCCGCTTTGCAGTTGGCGATTTGGAGCGAGCTAGCCAACAACGGCAGCATGAGCGGGCCGCTGTCCTATACGATTGTCACTGGAAACTCGAGCACGGTGCTCTCCCTCGTCTCGAACTTCCTCGCGGCAGCAGCCAGCTCGACCCAGACGAATGGCTGGTACCTGCAATCCGACAGCTCGCAGCCCGCTGGGTATAGCCAGGGCCAGAGCTTTCTTGTTTCCCCCACGCCGTCGACCTTTACGCTCGGCGCTCTGGCGCTGTGCTGCGTGATTCCGGTCTGCTGCCTGCGCCGACGTCGGCTCGCCTAGTAGCGAACAGCGGCCGGCTCTGTCTTGGCGATCCGCCCGCGT
>DASPSM010000447.1:0-5760 GCA_035623955.1 Planctomycetaceae bacterium | reverse complement strand
TGTGTCACCCCAAGTGACGCGCTGAAAGTCGCTCAAGAAAATCACTTCTTTCGCTCGCGGGGCGCGCGAGTCGGCCAGAATCTCCACCGCTTCGGCCAGCGCCGGGGCCAGGTCGCCCGGTTCGTCCGTCAGCTGCAGGCGATCGATCTCAGGAAGCACGACCTCCTGCTCGAAGGCCGGCTCGCGCACGATGGCGGGCGAGGCGTGTCCGGCAATGCGCAGCACGCTCACCGCATCGCCCGGCTGCGAATCGGCCACGATTTGTCGCGCGAGGCTCTTCGCCCGCTCGAACCGCGTTCCGGTTTCGGTCCGCGCCCCCATGCTGAACGACGCGTCGACCACGATCACGCGATGCAGCAGCGTCCGCGGCCGGGCCTGCGGCGACACCGCCTCGACGAGCGGCTCGGCGAACGCCAGGGCCGCCAGAAGCAGGATCAGCGTCCGGACCGCCAGCAAAATCAGCTGTTCCAGCCGCATGCGGCGGGAATTCTTACGAGCCGCTTCGAGCAGAAACCGCATGGCGGCCCAGTCGGTCTCGCGATAGGCCCGCCGAGAGAGCAGATGGATGATGATCGGGATGGACCCCAGCGCCAGCCCAAAGAGCATCCAAGGATTGGCAAATCCAAAAGCCAAGAGGCCACTTGCGGAAAGACTGTGGAGAACCCAACCGCTCACGTCAGGTTCTCCCCGCCCGCTGCATCCGCCGCGTCAGGAAGGCGCGGAGGGCCACGTCGAGCGGCCGATCCGTCCGGACGAGGGAATAATCCATACCGAAGTCGCCACATCGCGCGCGCACCTCGCGCAAAAAGTCCTCGAATTCGCGCTGATAGGCTCGGCGGAGCGAGCGCGGCTCGGCGGTTTGTTCCACGCGCTCTTCCAGCCCGCGGAAGCGCGTCGGCTCGTCGAACGGGAAATCCTGCTCGGCCGGATCGATGATCTGCAAGACGCTCACGTCGTGCCGCCGGTGCCGAAAGTGTTTCAGCCCCGACATCAGCCCCGCCGGATCGTCGAAGAGGTCGCTCAAAATCAACACCAGGCCCCGTTTGCGGATCCGCTCGGCCAGGTCGTGAAAGATCGGTCCCAGAGCCGTTTCGCCGGCGGGGACCGTGTGTTCCATGACGTGCACAAGTTCCTTGAGATGCGCCGGCTGGCTCGACGGGCGCAAGAAGCGCGTCACCGTTGTGTTGAACGTCGCCAGTCCGACCGCGTCCTGCTGCCGCACGACCAGATGCGCGATGGACGCCGCGACGTACTCCGCGTATTCGAGCTTGGTAACGGCCGCCCCGCGCGAGCGATAGGCCATCGAAGCGCTGGCATCGAGAAGGATGTAGCAGGCGAAATTGGTCTCTTCTTCGAACCGCTTCAGGTAGAAGCGGTCACTTTTGCCGAAAACCTTCCAGTCGACGTAGCGCACGTCGTCGCCGGGCGAGTATTCGCGGTGCTCGGCGAACTCGACTGAGAAGCCGGAATACGGGCTTTTGTGCAGGCCGGTGAGGTAACCCTCGACGATCAGACGGGCCTTGAGGTCAAGCCCGGCGAGCTTCGCCAGCGTCTGCGGATCGAAATACTTCCGGTAGTCGTCCACCCCGGGTTGCCTTGCTTGTGTCGGCCGGGATGAGGTCCGTCAGGCGGCCGACGATGGTATCGGGCGAGACCCCGTCGGCCTCGGCGTTGAAATTGGTGATGATGCGGTGTCGCAGCACCGGGGCGGCGACCTCCCGCACGTCCTCGGTGTTAACAAAGGGTCGTCCCTTGAGCATGGCCCGCGCCTTGGCCCCCAGGATCAAGTACTGGCTGGCCCGAGGACCGGCCCCCCACGAAACGTAGTTGCGTACAAAATCGGGAATATCCGAATTTTGTCGCCGGGTCAGACGCGTCAGCTGCATCGCGTAACGGATCACGTGGTCGGCGACCGGCATGCGGCGGACCACCTGCTGCAGACGCGCCACTTCGTCCGAGGAGAGGATTTTCTCGACCTGGGCGGTGCGGTCGCTCGTTGTCTTGCGGACCAGCTCGAACTCCTCGTCTTCGGACGGATAATCGACCAGGATCTCGAACATGAAGCGGTCGAGCTGGGCCTCCGGCAACGGATAGGTCCCTTCCTGCTCAATCGGATTTTGCGTCGCGAGCACGAAGAAGGCAGCGGGCAGCTTGTGCCGCTGGCCGCCGGCCGTCACCTGGTGCTCTTGCATCGCCTCGAGCAACGCGGCCTGTGTTTTCGGCGGCGTGCGGTTGATTTCGTCCGCCAGCACCACGTTGGCAAAAATCGGCCCGGGCAAAAAGCGGAACTCACGGTTGCCGCTCATGCGGTCTTCTTGGATGACCTCGGTGCCGGTGATGTCGGCGGGCATCAGGTCCGGCGTGAACTGAATGCGGTTGAACGACAAGTCGAGGGATTCAGCCAGCGTCCGGACCATCAGCGTCTTGGCCAACCCGGGTACGCCCTGCAGCAGGCAGTGGCCACCCGCGAACATGCCGATCAGCAGTTCTTCGATCACCTTCCGCTGGCCGACGATCACCTTGCCCAGTTCGTCGGTGATCTTGCGATAGGCCTGATTGAGCCGTTCGACCGCTTCGCGGTCCGATTCCGTGACGGCGGTCTCCGTGTGCGGCACTGCCGCCGATTCGTCGTGCACGATGGTCGCCTCTGGTTAATTCAAGAAGGGCGGGCGATCGCATCGGCCGCACGCCGTTTCTTCATTATCCGGAGAGCCGAGGCAGCCGCCAAGTCGCCCGAGATCGGCTAGCTCGGAAGGGCGTACGTCCCCAGCAGCGACCGCGGCACCCCGATGCCAATCACGTGCACCTGACCCGTGTAAGTGGCGGCGCCGGGCGCTTCGAAACCCCGCTTCGGCGCGACGAAAGTCGCCGTATGAACCGCTTTGATGCACGGCCCCAGGGGACGCCCCGTGTCGCAGTCGAGACCGGAGGGAAGATCGACCGCAAAAACGCCGACTCCGCTCGCGTTAATTTCCTCAATGACGGTCACGAACGGCTCGCGGACCGATCCCTTCGTGCCTGTGCCTAACAAGGCGTCGACGATCCAATCGGCCGATCGCAGGTCGGCTTTCCAAACGGCGTCCGGCCCGAGGCAAACGCGGATCGGGGTGCCGGCCGCAGACAACACGTGATAGTTCGTGAGTGCGTCGCCCGTCAGTTCGCGGGGATCGGCAAACAAAAGCACCCGGACCTCGAAGCCGCGGATCTCCAAGTGGCGGGCGATGACGAACCCGTCGCCGCCATTGTTGCCTTTGCCGGCAGCGATCACGACGGGGCCGTCGATCCCCAGCTCGATCAAGAGTTCGGCCGCCCCACGCCCGGCATTTTCCATCAGCACGATGCCGGGCAGACCGAATTCCTCGATCGCCCGGCAGTCGACGTCGCGGACTTCGTCGCGCGTCAGTGAACGCAGGAGCGGGAGTGGGCTACCGGGCTGGTGTTTCATGTGTGCATCGCCGTTTGCAGAACCGGCAGGCTGATCCGCCGCGGCGGACCGGTCACCAGAGTCATTGTATCGGGCCGAATCGGACATTTCGGCACGAGTCGGCCCTTTGAGTCTTGCCCGTCACCCGGCCACTCGGCATGATCGAGCGGACTTTCGTCGGAGCGCGCAGTTGGCGCCCGGCCCTGGCAGAGAAAGGTCGATCGGCATGTTCAGCGGCGTCCGGATCCGGCTGTGCATCATGATGTTCCTGGAATACGCCGTATGGGGCTCCTGGGGCGTCTCCATCGGCGGCTATATGTACAGCGCGCTGCACTACGAAGGAGCGCAGGTCGGTTGGATGTTTTCCACGACGGCGCTGGCGGCGATGGTTTCGCCTCTGTTCGTCGGATACGTCGCCGATCGCTTCTTCGCGACCGAGAAGGTGCTTGCCGCCCTGCACTTTATCGGCGCCCTAGTCCTCTTTACGGCGGCCTTCGCCACCGAGTTTCGTCACCTGTTCCCACTGATGCAGATCTATGCGCTCTGCTACATGCCCACCTTGGCGCTCACCAATTCGATCAGTTTTGCCAACATCGCCGACGCCAAACGCGATTTTCCCGGTATCCGCGTGTGGGGGACGTGGGGCTGGATCGTCGCGGGCTGGATAATCGGCTTTTTGGTAGGGGGGACCACGAACCACCAGTTCTTCCTTGCCGCCGGCCTGTCGGCGGTGCTGGCAGTCTTTTGTCTGTATCTGCCTCACACCCCTCCGAAAGCCGCCGCTGCACCAAACCCCACCGAGCCTCAACCGGCAGGTGCGACGCAAGCAACCGGCGGCGACAGCATCTTCCGTCTGCTGGCCGACCCGTCGTTTTTGGTGTTCGTGATCTGCTCCCTGTTGATCTGCATTCCGCTGTCCTTCTATTACAGCCAGGCGAATGCGTTCCTGGTCGAGCTGGACGCTCCTTACCCGACGGCGCTGCAAACGATCGGACAGCTATCCGAAGTCGGCTTCATGGCCGCCATGCCCTTCTTTATTACGTGGCTGGGCGTCAAGAGGATGTTGACGGTCGGCATGCTTTCGTGGGTTCTGCGCTACCTGGCCTTCGCGAGCCTGGTGCTCGTCCCTGTGATCTTCGGACTGTTTTTGCACGGGATGTGCTACGACTTTTATTTCGTTGCCAGCTACATCTACGTCGACACCCGCGTTCACGAACGTCAGCGGGCCAGTGCCCAGAGCTTTATCGCCTTTGTGATGCTCGGCGTCGGCATGTTTTTGGGCTCGATCGCGTCAGGATGGGTCGTCGACCGCTATCCGTCGTTGATCCTCGTCAAAGTGACAATCAAAAGCCGCGATGGCGCAACCAGCGAGACAAAACTCCCCCTCCCCGCCTGGAGTGGCGGCCAGGAGCCTCCCCAAGGTTGGATGCGCTGGCTGGCAACCGAGGAAAAGCCAAGCCATCTCGTGGAGGTTCTGCACCTGAAGCCCGACTCGAAAGTCACTCCCGCAATGATTCCGGCGGACTACTCCGAGAAAGACCCGAATCTCGGCACCGAGACCATCTACGATCACGCCAGCTTCGTCGAAGCGGTCACGAAAGCCGATCGAAGCGGGGATGGGGAAGTGACCCGGACCGAATGGGACATCGCGCGTCGCCGACAGTGGCCCGCTATTTGGCTCTGGCCGGCTGCGGGCGCCTTGATTACCTGCGTGATCTTCGTCATCGGTTTTCGGGAACGAGTTCCGGTGGAAGGCGAGGAGCACGTCGGGTTCGACGCAGTCGCGAAGACCGAACCGTAACCGACGCGCGGCTTTTTTACTGCTGCACGAGCCGCACGGGGATCATGGCGCGGACGATGATCAAATCGGTCTGCAGCTCCGGGTGGTAGGCGCGGAGACCCATGATTCCCATTTGGCGGCCGACGTAGGCATCGAGATTGACGCCCCCGCCAGCTTGCAGGTAAGCCAGGATTCGGCCGTTGGGGGCCAAGAGCACGTGCCGCGGTCCGTTCGGAAACGTGGCGGCCGCCCGTTGCACAATCCCCGCCCCATCCAACGGAGGCGATCCCGTCGGCCGAATCTGACGCGGCGGAGCCATCGGTGGCATTGAGTTCACACCCGACGGCGGCCCGTTCTGCGGTGAATTCGATTGAGGCAAACCGGGCTGTTGCAGACCAAACTGCTGCGAGCTCGGTTGCGGCATCGCCGGCTGCATGCCGGGTTGCTGCGAAACGAACGGAGGCGCGTTCGCACCAGCTGGAGGCTGCGAAAAGTAGAGCTGATTCTGTTGCGCCGGTTGATTCTGCTGGGGGAGCTGGTTCTGCATCGGAATGGC
>DASPSM010000412.1:0-13031 GCA_035623955.1 Planctomycetaceae bacterium | reverse complement strand
CGGACCTGACTCTCGGTGAGTTCCGTTGGGGGCGTCGACGTCGCAGGGTCAGCGGCAGCGACGTTCGTCGCCAAAGCCAGGGCGAGTAACCCCAGCGCGGGGCCAATTCGGACCAGTTGGAGCGTCGAAGACACAGTAATGCCCGGGGTCGGCACGGATGCACCCTCCGGCGGGACGAAATTTGGCGAGATCTCTGGGCGGATCTTCAGGGTAAACCGAAGCCCAACGGATCTCAACGCCCGTAACGGGCCGATACGACGGCGGAACCGTCGGTTTGGGAAAGGGAACCCCGCAATGATTGCGCAGTCCCTCACCCAAGCCAGATCGCTCTTCAGGCCGAGGAGAAACCGCTTACAGGGTCGGCACCCGCCAGTGCCGCCCCGTGCGGGCCAAAAGGGCTTCAGCCGCTTCGGGGCCCCAGGTTCCTGCCGGGTAAGGCTCGGGCTCGACCTTTCTTTGCTCCCAGAAATCGAGCACGGGCGTTACGAATCGCCACGCTGCCTCGAGCTCGTCGCTGCGAGTGAAAAGAGTCGAGTCGCCGCGAAGCACATCCAACAGCAGCCGTTCGTAAGCTTCCGGCAGCACGCCCTGAAAGGCCGATTCGTACTCGAAATCCATCTCCACGGGATGGATCTGGTACTGCATCCCGGGGCGCTTGGTGGAAAACCAAAGCGAAATCGCCTCGCGCGGCTGGATGCGGAACACCAGCGCATTGGGCCGCGCGCCAACCAGGTCGCAAATGTCCCCCTCGCATTCGACAGTCGTGAACAGGTTGAGCGGCGGCAGCTTGAACTGGATGGCGATCTCGGTCACGCGCTCGGGGAGCCGCTTGCCGGTCCGCAGATAAAATGGAACGCCCGCCCAGCGCCAGTTGTCGACTTTGATCTCCATTGCGGCAAAAGTCTCGCGGCGCGAGTCGCGCGGGATGCGCTCCTCCTCGCGATATCCGCGGGCCGGCTTGGCGTCCATTTCCCCGTCGGCGTACTGCCCGGGGATGGCCCAATCGGGAATTCCCGAAGGACGCCCCGGCGCCAGGGCCTGCAGCACCTTGAGCTTCTCGCTGCGGATCTCGTCGGCGCGGAAGAAGGCGGGAGGCTCCATCGCCACCAGACACAATAACTGCAGCATGTGGTTCTGCAGCACGTCGCGAGTGGCGCCGGCTTTGTCGTAGTAACCGCCGCGACCCCGCTCGAGTCCCTGCGATTCGGCCACGGTGATCTGCACGTGATCGACGTGATTGCGGTTGAACAGCGGCTCGAAGATCGCGTTGCCGAAGCGAAACAGCAGGATGTTCTGAACGGTCTCTTTGCCGAGATAGTGATCGATCCGGTAGATCTGCTCCTCGGAGAGCCAGCGGCCCAGGTCGCGGCTGAGTTGCTGAGCCGACGCCAGGTCGTGCCCGTAGGGCTTCTCGAAGACGACGCGTAGAGTGCGACCGGACCCCGCGGCCGGGATCATTCCCGACTTGCCCATCGCTTCGACGGCCGGGACGAAGAGGTCGGGCGTGGTGGCCAGATAGGCGATCTGCTTGTTGCGGACGCCGGTGCGGTTTTCGATCGCCTCCAAATCTCTCTTAAGGCTCGCGAATTCCTGCGGATCCTGGATGTCGGTGCGATGGTAGGAAAGTCGTTTTGCAAAATCGCGCCACTTCTGGTCGGTGAACAGGCCCGGAGGGGCCTCGCCCTTGACGGCCTCGGCCATTTCCGCACGGAACTCGTCGTCGGTCTTTTCGCGGCGCGCGACGCCGACGATCGGCGCTTTGTCGCCCAAAAAGCCCTCGGTCCACAGGCGGAAAAGTGCGGGGAGCAGCTTGCGGGCGGTTAAGTCGCCGGATGCTCCAAAAATGGCAATGACGGCCTCTTCGGCCTTTGGCGCCTGCATCGAAGCAGACGTGTCACGGCTCCGCTCAGTGAATCGCTTGACCTCAACGCCCTGGGCCATGGTCGAATCTCCTCTGAGGTTGCCCCAATCATCCATGCCTTGGGCCAGTTTTGCCAGTTGGAACCGGGTGAAGCCAGCGCGCCGCGCTGGACTGCCTCATCATTCCGTAGCGAGCGGCATGCCAAGCAGGGCGTCAAACCGCTCCGGCGAAAGCTCGCGTAACGATTTCACCACCACGTCGGCCTCGCGGAGCTGCTCGACGGTGCGGCCCGTGCTGGCCAGCGCGATCGCCCGCATGCCGCCGCGATGCGCCGCTTCGACACCGACCGGTGCGTCTTCGACCACTACGCAGCGTCGGTGCGGCACATTCAGGCGCTCAGCCGCGATCAAGAAGACTTGCGGATCGGGCTTGCCGCGCTTGACATCGTGACCCGTGACGACGCCCGAGAGCAGGGATCCGATTCCGAGCCGCTCGATCGCCAGCTCGACGTTCTCGGTCGGTCCGGAGGAACCAACCGCGAGGCGAAAACCGGCCCGCACGAGCGATTCGATCAGCTCGACCGCGCCGGGCATCGCCGGAAAGTTCTGGCTGATGATCTCGCGGAAGAGCCACTCTTTCCGCCGGTCGATCTCGCCGATCCGTGCGTCGGAAAGCGCCTCGCCGTCCCATTGATCGGCGATCACTTCGCGGCTGGTTCGGCCGAATCCGGCAGCGAATTGGTCTTCGGTATAGACGCGGCCATTTTCGGCGGCGACCCGTCGCCAGCTCTCGAAATGCGCCTGATACGAATCGATCAGGACGCCGTCCATATCGAAGAGGGCGGCTTTTGTTTGCGCGCTGGACAAGGCTAACTCCCGTGGCAGCCCGTCCGGCGCGGGGACGGGCACACGAGCGAACATTGTCGAGGCTTCGTGCGGCGTTTTCCAGGCTTGCAAGATGTCGGCCGCGCTCTCATAATTCCCGTTTCGGCACGGGCTGTCCGTCTTGCGGAGAAGGTATCGACCGACATGGCGACATTGAATCGAATCGAGATCAAAAAGCGCCGGAAAAAGCGGGCGCGACTTAAGAAGAAGCTTCGCTGCCGCTTTTGTCCGCACGGGTGCAATCACTCGCCTCGACCGATTTACGTCGATTTCAAAGACCTGAAGACCCTGCGGCTGATGATCGATCGGGAGGGGCACATTCAATCACGCCGCCGCACGGGCAATTGCGCCAAGTATCAGCGGGCCGTGCGCCGCGCCGTGCTGATGGCCCGGTTCATGGGGCTGTTGCCGTACGTCTCCGAGGAATAGCCCGTTCAGAGCGGCCCGCCTCGCAAATGCCCGATCGGATCGGTCAGCTGGACGGAGCCCAGGTGTCGCCTCGGTCGCCGGCGACTTCCCACGTAACCGAAGGCGACTGCAATCGGCGCGATTGCTTCCGGAAGGAACGATCTCACGACAAGCACCGTCGATGACACGCGGCCGGCGCGGACCTCGCCGGTTTGACCACGCCGGGATAATTGGTGTGATGCCTGTTGGAAATTTGCCCCGGACCGCTTGTCCAATTTTCCCGGTTGTCTCGTTGAACTTTCTTTGCTGCTGGCTAGGAGAATTTGCATGATTCGCCCAGGAGTTGCCGCTCCGACTCAACGTGGACTCGCACCCCTGGCGCCCGCGGAGCCGATCGACGCCCGCGCGCTGATCTTCAACTCGTCGGAATTCGGGGCGCAAGAGGTTGCCAGCCTCCGCCAGGCGATGGCGGGCGACGGATTGTCGAGCGTGCGGCAGGCGTTTTCCGAGCTCCGCGATCAGGCCGAAGACCCCAATCCGCCGCAGCGTACGCTGATCGTCGCCGGCGTGATCGCCTATCTGCTCGGCCAGCATCACCTGGCGATCAAGTACCTGGGCGACGTGTCGGGAGTCGGAATCGCCGACTATTACCGCGGCCAGGTTCTGTTGGGCCAAGAGCATTATGCCGAGGCGGCTCAAGCCTTCGACGAAGCCGCCAGGCACGACTACGATCCGGTCCAGTCGCGACTCTGCAAGGCGGGAGCGATTCGACTTTCGGGCAAGCTCGAGGAGGCCGAGCGGCTGCTGCGCGATTCGGCCCGCGAGGCCGCGACCCGCGCCGAGTACTGCTATCAGATGGGCTGCATCCGCGCCGATCACGGCGACATCTTCGGCGCCATCGAGTATTTCGAGCGAACGGTCGACATGGATCCGCATCACACGGCGGCCCTGTTCCGTCTCGCCAACGAAATGAACCTGTTGGGCAACGATGACGACGCGATCCGGCTGTACGAACAGTCCCTCTCGCGGCCGCCGTTTTATATCGGCGCGCTCATCAACCTGGGGTTGCTCTACGAAGACAAAGAGCGTTACCCGGCGGCGGCCTTCTGCTTTAGCCGCGTGCTGCAGTTCTATCCCAATCACGAGCGGGCCCAGTTGTATCTGAAGGATATTCAAGCCGCCGGCAGCATGTATTACGACGAGGATGCGATCCGCCATCAGCGGGAGCTGGAACAAGTCATGCGGATTCCGATCGCCGACTTCGAGCTTTCGGCCCGCAGCCGCAATTGCCTCGAGCGGGCCGGCATCGAGACGCTGGGCGATCTGACGACCATCAGCGAGCACGACCTGTTGGCGAGCAAGAACTTCGGCGAGACGTCGCTGCGGGAAATTCGCGAGATACTCAAGTCTCGCGGGTTGTCGATCGGTCAGTTTGCCACGCGCTCGCCGCTCGCGGCGCCGATCTTTGTGCCCGAGGCCGTTTCTCCGCAGGAGCAGGCGGTTCTCGAAACGCCCGTGGCCGACCTCAACCTGTCCGTGAGGGCGCGAAAGTGCCTGTCGCGGCTGGGCCTGGTCAGTATCGGCGAGCTGGTCGCAAAGACGGCCGACGAGCTGCTTTCGGTCCGCAATTTCGGGGTCACGTCGCTCAACGAAGTACGGGCGAAGCTGACCGAAATGGGACTGCGACTGCGAAACGACTGAGCTTTTCGCCGGTTGGATCTGAGGCCATGACCACCGTCGAGTCTCGGATCGCCGAAAACCTGACACGGATTCGTGCGCGGATCGACGCAGCTTGTCGGCGTGCCGCTCGTAGTTCTGCCGACGTCCGCCTGGTCGCCGTCACCAAGTCGGCTCGGCTCGAGTGGATCGAGGCGCTCGTTGCCCGGGGCGTTCACGACCTGGGGGAAAGCCGTCCGCAACAGCTGCTCGAACGAGCCGAGCAAATCGCAGCGCCGGTGCGTTGGCACTTGATCGGGCACCTGCAGCGAAACAAAGTCCGCAAAGTGCTGCCCGTCGCCGCCTGGCTCCATTCGGTCGACAGTCTGGCGCTGGCGACGCGAATCGATGGCATCGCGACCGAGCTCGGTCTGCGATCGCGGCTCTTGCTGGAGGTCAACGTCTCGGGAGAAGCCTCGAAAAACGGATTCACGCCCGCGCAACTGCAAGCCAACTGGGCCGCACTTTGCGGATTGTCGCACCTGGAAATCGGCGGCCTGATGACGATGGCCCCCTTCTCCGAAAAGCCCGAAGAGTCCCGGCCCACATTTCGAGGCCTGCGGCAACTGCGCGACCACCTGGCCGCTTCGCCTGGCGCACGGCAGCTTGCCGAGCTTTCGATGGGGATGAGCGGCGACTTCGAGACGGCCGTCGAGGAAGGAGCCACAATGATCCGCGTCGGCACGATCTTGTTCGAGGGTCTGCCGGAATGAGCGAAACAAAACAGGGCAGGCTCGGGTGAGCCTGCCCCAGAAATTTGGCGTCGGGTTCGGAAAGGGACTCGGTTCCCGCCGCCAACCTGCGCTTGTTACTTGATCGAAAGGGCGGTTTGAATCTCGCTCTGGGCGCGCTGCACATGCTGCATGGCACGCACGTGACGCGACCCGTTGACGCCGTTGGCTGTCATCTTTTGCAGCATGGTTTGGGCTTGCTTGAGCTGCGAATCGGACGTTCCCTGTTGCTCCTTGGCTTTCCCATCGCCCTTCAGCGCGACGCCGAGCACGCGGCCCGCTTTGCGCAAGTGCTCCATGGCTTTGACGCGGTGCCCCTGGTAATCGTGATCGGCCTGCTCGAGGAGCCGATAGGCCTGTGTCACCGCCTGGACGTCGGCCGGGTTGGCCGGCGCCCGGTTGCCAACCGCGTACGTCCCCGGCATGTAGGGCCGGTTCGCCATGATGGCATGCCGACGAGCGCGGCGGCTCCCGTTTTGAGCGAACGACGATGAAGGAGCGATCGAAGCGGACGTGACCAGGGCAATAATGACGGCGACCGACAGGCGCGAAAGCGTCATGACGACCTCGTTCGAGAGAGAGACTCGAGCGCGAGAGAAGTGCTAACCGTTATTTTTCTTCTGAAGAGGCCCTAAGGCAACTAACCCCGAGGTCCTGCCGGGGTGTTTGCAAATCAAGATTAAATTTCGGCAATTGTCCCCGAAGGATCGCCTCGAGAGATTCGAGCGAGTTGCTGCGACAATTCGCTAAGCCCAAATACGCGAGCCGCCGAACGAATCCACACTCGGAACGCCGGCCTCAAAAAAGATTAATCGCCTGGAACCGGCCACCCAGAGCGGGTTCCACCGGCAACCGCAGCCAATTCTCGAGGACTGCCTGGTAGACCTGTCGAAAGTCGATCGACGCGGTTACATCGCCGGCCTTGAGATTTGCGAGGTTGGGCGGCGTGCCGTGGACTCCGGGCTTGACTTTGGGTCCCGCCAGGAACAGCGGGGCTGCGGCGCCGTGGTCGGTCCCCTCCGATGCGTTCTCGTCGGCCCGGCGGCCGAATTCGCTGAACGTCATGACGACGACTCGGTCGTCGAGCTTCGCCTGCCTCAGCTCATCCAAAAACGAGCGCAGAGCCTCCGCAAGCTCGCGCAACAAACGGTCGTGCGTCTCGCGCTGAAAGACGTGAGTGTCGTACCCCGTCTGCACGGCGTAATAGACGCGCGCTCCAAAGTCGCTCTCGATCAGCCGGGCGATCAGCGACAATCGCCTCGCCAGCTCGTTGTAGGGGAGCGCTGAGGCGTCGGATTTCGCTTTGGCCGCTTGCTGGAGCCGGTCGGCCGTGGCGAAGGCATCGAGCTCGCTGCGCCGGACAAATCCCAAAAGCGACTCGTCCGGCGGCGCCACGGTTGGCCGCGCCGCTGACTCGCTCAGAACCATGTCGTCCAGATTGGCCAGAGCGCCTGCCACCGATTTGCGTCCGCGCAGCGTGACTGGCACCGATTCCGGGCCGACCAGGACGGACGCCGGGGCACCGGACCGCGGTGCGGGGCCATCGTCCAGCGCCCGACCGATCCAACCGTAACCTGCGTGCTCGGTCGGATCGAAGCGGGCCGTCTGCCAGATCGACTTGCTGACGTCGTGCGACTTGTTTGGGTTGGGGTAGCCAACCCCCTGCACGATCGCCAGGCGTCCGCCGCGAAACAGCTCCTCGGCGTCGCGCATCGCCGGATTAAGCCCAACCGCGTCATTCAACCGGCGGACCCGGTTCTTCGGGACCGCCAGCTTGGGACGCAGCCGCGCGTAATTCTCGTCCGCGTAGGGAATCACCGTGTTCAGACCGTCGTTTCCACCGTCGAGCTGGATCATTACCAGAATGCGATCGTCGCGCGCGGGGGACGCGGCGCGGGCCGTCTGCGCAAGGAATGCCGGCACCGTCGGAGCCAGCGAGATCAACGTCGCCTCTTTGAGGAAATCACGTCGCGTTCGCATTGGGCTTTCCTTTATCCAATCTGTGCTTCGGGGGACGACAGCAACACGATGGCGGCTCGCCGCGCGCTCTCGGCGGTCAATCCCGACCCGGTGCCAACCGCCGAGCGCAAAGCGTTCTGCACCGAGTCGGGAGGCTCGATGCCCAGCAGAAGATGAGACAGGAATCGAATTCCGGGGCCCGCTTCGACACCGCCGACAGAGCGCGAGACCAGCTCGACGACGTTGGCAGGGGCGGCCGGATAGCGGGCTGTGCCGCTCACGAGCGCCGAGGCGAAATTGATTCGCGCCACCAAAGATCGCGAGTTGAGCCAATTGCGACCGCCGGGCCAGCCGAAGACGTTCGGCGGATAAAACAGGTCCTGCCCCATGCGTGCGATCCACTCCGCCAGAAGCAGCGTGCTGGGGGGCGGATCGAATTGTTCAAGGGCCCGAACCGCGCCGATCGTGAACTCGGGCGGAGCGACGATCCGCGAGCGGAGATTCGCGGGCGCAAAAAAGGCCTGCGACCGCAGAATCCGCTCGACGCCCCAACCAATGTCGAGCTGGTGCTCGCGCAGGCCCTTGGCCAGTTCTTGGACGAGTTCAGTCGTGAGCGCTCCCTCGCCCAGAAACGTTTCGCAAAGCCGCTTCGCCAGCCGCACCGACGTCGCCGGCTGCTCCAGCAAGAGCGAGACGAACTGATCGCCGTTATAGCGGGCCTTGCGGCCCAGGATCGTCTTTTCGCCGCCGTCGTGGTGCTGCGAAAAGTCGTGAAAACCGTCGGGTTTGTACGACCAGCCGGTGAGCGCGCGAGCCGCCTCTTTGACGTCGGTCTCGGAGAAGTTGCCGACGCCGATGGTGAACAGCTCCATCGACTCGCGCGCCAGGTTCTCGTTGGGATGTTCTTTGCGATTGGCCGGCGCGTCGAGCCAGTCGAGCGTCGCCGGCTCTTTGATCACGTGACGGAGCAGCTCCCCGAAAGGCGCACGGGCAAACTGCCGCAAGACGTCGTTCTGCCGCCGCATGGCGGCCAGGTCGTTGACTTTGAGATTGCTGGTGGCGAAGTGATTGTGCCACAACAACGTCAGCCGCTCGCCCAACGGATCGGGCGAAAAGAGCATGCGAAAGACCCACCACGCCTTCAGGCGATCGGGCGCCGCCGTCGACGCGGCCGAATCGGCCAGCGCCGCCGAGACAGTCTCGAAGTCCTTGACCGTGCCGTCGATTCGCGACCTTCCCTGAAGGAGCCGCGTCACGCTCGCCTCGGGCCCGTCGCGCAAATCGCGTTGGATTTCGCTCCAAGTCGCGGCAAAGCCCGCCCGCCGATGCAGGTGGACCGCACGGGCCAGATCCCAAGGCGCCTCTGCGGATGGAGCGTAGGGTGCCCACGGGTCGTGCTGCGTTTCAACTAAGGTTCGCATGTGGATACCCCCCCTCAAGGCGTGCGCCGGAGCTTGATCTCACCCAGGTCGGTCGTTGTTCCCGGCTCGATCTTGATCTTGTCGACGACGACCTGCGGATAGCGATCCGGTGGAGTTGTAACGATCCTCAAATCAGCGCCCGGCAAAAGTCCGCGGTAGACGAATCGGCCGTCCGATTGCACGACACCTGCGGGCAGCTCGGGCCAGAAATCACCCCTCCAAGGAGTGGGGGAGGCAATGAGCCCCGCCGCAGCGACTGGCACGCCATCATCGCTCAGGATTCGCCCGGTCACGGTCCCTGAGGGCTCGAGAGTCACGGTCATGTTGCGCGGCGTCTTGTCGTCGAACGTCAGTATCAGCACTTTTCCAATGCTTCGTTGCTTATTGAAAATCAAGACCGGCCGCGTCTCGTTCGGGGATAAATTCGCCACATCAAATTTCGACTCCACAAGAGCTTGGGTCTCCATGGGCATCCGCCCTGTGACGGTCGCTCCACTCACGGGCTTTCCGTCGCGATCGACAAGCGCAATGTGAATCGCCCCGCCCGGCTCCAGCACGAAATCGCAATTGACCGAGGCGATCCCCTCGGCCGGATTGATCTCCCTGATCGCAGTCGGCCATTTCAATCCGGCGGGAGCGGGATTGGAAAAAGTGGGGAAACGCCCGAATTTATCAACGCCGCTGATCTGCTCGGCCCCCTGGCCGGTGCGATAGTTCGGGGAGAGCGAAAAGGCTCCCACGATCGCGCGTCCGGGCAGGCCGACGAGCCGGAATGTGCCGTCGGGGCGAGTTGTGTACCGCATCTCGCAGACCGAGAGGCCACCTTCGGCGAACTCGGGGAGTTTGCCGAGGAACGGATTGTTGAGAAACGGCAGATAATGCAGCCGCGCCATGAGCGGTTGCCGGGTGACCTCGTCAATCACGCGGCCCGTAATCCACAGGCCGCGATGCAGCTTGAAATCGACGCTGATTGGACCGATCCCCGGGCTGTCGGGAACTTCGACGCCGCGCAGAAAATAGGGCTGATCGTCGTTCGGGAAGGCCATGATCTGGTTGCCGCTCCCTTTGGGGACGCCGATCAGGCGGTACCGCCCCTGGGCGTCGGTCTGGGTCCACATTCGGCCCCACCGATCGCCGACCCCGACGCCATTGAGCGGTTCGCCCGTCGCTGCGTCGGAAACGGTTCCAACGATCACGCGCGAGGGATTGACCTGACACGTGAACTCACTGCCGAACACCTGACCCTTGAGCGGAAAGGGACTGCCGCGGAGCAGGCGCGTCAAGGGGGGCATTGGTCTCGTCACGGCGTAAACCGCGGTTAAGGCCGTCGCCTCACCACGCAGTTCGAGTTCCACCAGGCGCTCTGGACCAAAGCCCTTGACCGTGAAGCGACCGTCCGCATCGGTTGTCGCCGTCCGGTTCGACTGGTCATCGAATGCGACAATCCACGCCATCTTTCCGAGTTGCCAAGTCAAGGCCGACGGGTGTCCCGCCTTCACGGCATCGAGCCACAAGTCGAGACTTCCCGACTTCGACTCGTCGATCCTCGTCGGTGTGACCGTGATTCCCGGAACCGGCCGCCCTTCCAAATCGAGCACGCGCCCGTGAATTTGAGAATCGGGCGTGAGCTTGAGTGTTAGCGGCCGCGCCGTGTCGATCGCGGACCAATCGATGGCCTGAATGCCGAACCCGTCGGCCTCGGCGAGAATGAACCCCACTCGCGACGGAGTCGGCCGACCTGCTCCATTGCGGAATGTCGACTCGTGCAAAGTCAGCTCAAACGTTCCATCCTGGCCAGTGGTCGCCGAGGCAAGCGGCCTGTGGCTGGGGCGCGGCGCGAAGCTGTAGTCATAACGAATGGCCGAAACCCGGGCTCCGGAAGCGGGGCGACCGTCGGGTTGCAGCACCTGGCCGCGCAGGACCGTTCCGTCGACGCGTTCCTGTGGGGAGAGAGGCTTGGTTTTCTTGTCTGCCCCAGAGTTGGCCGAGCGCGCGTCGGCGATTTTCTGCTGCGCCCAGGTGACGCCGGTAACCGCCACAAGCGCGCTCAAGGCGGCCAGCAACAGAAAAAGCGTCGCCAGCGGAGTCGGCGCCTTGCCCGGCGCGTCTGTCGAGGCCCCTGCCAGGCGGCGAATTCGCTCGACGACCGAACCGCCAGTGGCGGCGATGCCGAGCGCCGGGCTTTGCCGCAGTTGTGCGAGCGCCGCCAGCGCGCGGGCATAATTCAGAACGCCTCCGCAGACGAGCAGTGCCGCGTCGTCGCAGCAATGCTCTCGCTCGATTCGGATGCGGCCCGAAACCCACGCGACCGCCGGATGGTAAAAAAAGACTGTCTCCACCACGTTCTGCAGGAGGTTGAGTAAATAGTCGTGGCGACGGATGTGGACCAGCTCGTGCGCGAGGATCGCCTCGAGCTGCTCGGCATTCAGACCCGTAAGCAACGCGGCCGGCAGAAGGACGACAGGCTTGAGCGAGCCGATCACCATCGGCACGACGGCCATCGTCGAGGAGGCGAATCGCACGGACCGCGAAATGCCCAGTCGCTCCTTGAGCCGCGAAAAATGCCCAGCATCGGCGATATCGGTCGCCGTCGTTCGGAGCACGCGCACTGTCCGCCATCCGGCAAGCAGTCTTAACGAGAAATAGACCACGCCGAGCGCCCAGAGACCGACGATCGAGGGAAGCCAGGGGTCCAGCCGCCGTCCCCAGCGGGCCGCCGCCGAGGGCAGCGATTGCAAATTGCGGACCGAGCCCATGGCGCGCGGCAGCGCCGGCGAAACGTCTGCCGGTGGTGCCGACGACCCCGCGACGTCGGCGGCCGCATCTTGGGCCAGAGCTGTCACCAGCGCCGGGTCAGCCCGCCCCACCACCAATTGGTCACGACCTGAATTGGCGCTCTGGCTAGTGAATTCAACTCGCGCGAACGCTGGCGGCTCGGCGATCCCGCGCCTCGGCACCTCCAAATACCAGAAAAACGTCGAGACCGCCGCGACGCACATCAGGCCCAGCGCGCAGCATCCTGCAAGATACCGAACCTGCGGCGCAGCCTTGCGGGTCGAGAAGCGAAAGATCGCGAGGGCGATGGCGATCGCGGCTCCCTGCCAGACAAAGTGCAGCAGCGTCCAGCCGAGAGCTTCGACCATCGAGGCAAGCGCCGTGCCGAAAATCGGAGAGGCGATCATTTGGTTTCCTTTCGCGGCCGGCGAGCTTCGAGCTTTTCGAGCAGCTGTCGAATCTCGATCAGCTCCTCGGCCGAAACGGCCTCTTCCGACAAAGCCTGGACCACGAGCTTTCCCGGCGAACCGCCGAACGCGCGGCGCAACAAGTCGCGGACCAGTTGCCGCTGCGTCTGCTCGGCCTGGCCGACTGCGCAATACACGTGCGATCGCCGCGACTCGTCCCGCTTCACGAGCCCTTTCTCCGCCATCTTTTGCAGAATCTTGAGGGTGGTCGTATAGCCGGTCCCTTTTTCATCCCGCAGACTGTCATGAATCTCACGGACGGTGCTCGGGCCGCGCTCCCACAGCACACGCAGCAGTTCCAGCTCGGCTCCGGTCGGTTGAGGCAAGGATTTTTTGTTCATGGTCTCCGTTCTACGATCGCCGTCGTACAATGTCAACGACAATCGTCGTAGAACGGTTGAAAAAATCAAATTAATTGGAAGAGCGTAGAACCACTTGGCATTTCGATCGGCACAAGGGCCATGTGTCGACCCAGTTCATTTTGTTGGAAGTTGGCATGGGCGCTCTCCCAGTCACCGCGGCCACTTCGGCTTGATCTCGCCCAGATCGATCGTCTTGCCGGGGGCAAAAACGACGTGCTCGGCGATGGTCGCGAATCCGTGCGCGGGCTGGAAGGCGCGAATCTGATAGCCGTCGCAACCCGCCGCCAGGTTCTCGATCGCGAAGTCCCCATCGGCATCCGTTACGGGCCCGAAGGGATACAGATCGAACTTGTCGCGACCCTTCTGAATAACCGTTGCAAACACCTGGACGTCTTTGAGAGGGCTTCCCTCCTCGTCAACGAGACGGCCGCGAACGGTCGCGCAGGG
>DASPSM010000408.1:0-3961 GCA_035623955.1 Planctomycetaceae bacterium | reverse complement strand
CTGCTTAATGGCCTGATAACCCAGCGCCTGCACGAGGAAGCTCTTGCCGACTCCGGGAGGGCCAAGGAACAGGACGTCGCGAGCTTCTCTCACGAAGCGGCACGTCACCAGGTCAAAAATCTGCTTACGCTGCACCGACGGGTTGAACGACCAGTCGAAGTCGTCCAGCGTCTTCATCTCGCGGAACGAGGCGACGCGCACGCGCCGCCCGATCAGCCGCTCTTCCCGCACGAGCAGTTCGTCCTGCAGGACCAGTTCCAAGAACTCGGCATGGTTCAGTTGGTGTCCGGCGGCTTCTTGCAGCCGCACGTCGAGCGTCTGGGCCAGGCCCGAGAGACGCAGTTGCTTGAGCGCACTTTGCAGACGGTCATTCATGGCAAGACTCCTCAGGGAAGGAACGGTTGGGAACGACGGTCGAGACCAATCGGCCGTAGTCGGCCAGCGGTCGGATGATCGGATGCTCTTCCAGGAACTCGAATTGTCTCTGATCGGGCCCGCGGCGCTTCAGAAGCTCTCGCAGCGTCCGTAACCGGAACTCACTGTAGGAGAGGGCCGTCCGGCAGACCTCTTCCAGGGCGGCGCTCTCATGCCGATGCGACAGGGCCCACAGTCCCTGGAGAACGCGAACTCCCTCGACGCCGCGATGCTCAAGGACGGCTTGAGCCCACGAGGTGCTGGAGGGGCCGATCAGCGAGACTTTCTGCAACAGCCAAGTGGCGCCGCGTTCCACGCTGCTGATCTTCTTGGAGGCCAGGTGCTCACCGTGCGTGCTGAAGCGACCCGGCTGGCGCCTGACGTGCACGGCGATCGGCTTCATCCATTGATCGAAGATCCGCACGAGCCGCGCGTCCCACCGCGCCCACACCGTGCGGCCCAGATACTCCGGCGGAGCGGAGTAATAGGCCTTGGCCACCTCGACGTGGCCATCGCGGTTGACGATCCGCTGGGCCTCGTGGAAGAAGGGGAAGCGTTCCTGCGGAAGAGGCGCCAGCGTCGTTCGTTCGATCTCCTGGAACACCGTGCCGACCTGCTGATGCGTGGTGCCGTGGATCCGTGTGTCGGCCACCGTCTCTTCCCACCTCAAAAGAAATTGGTTTTCCTCTTCCAGGCTTTGGAACACGCGTCCTTTGAGCGCGTTACTTTTGACGTAGGCGATCCCTCGCTCGACCTTCCCCTTGTGCCGAGGCGTGTAAGGGCGCGTCGGTAAGATGACGACGCCGTAGTGCTCGCAGAACGCCCCGAGCTTGGGGACAGCTCCGGGTCGAACCAGTCGGCCTGCTTCACGGCGGCTCGCAGGTTGTCGATCACCAACTTGCGAGGAACGCCGCCAAAGTAGGCGAAGGCATTTTCCAGACAGCGCACGAAGTCTTCGGTCTTCTGGTAATAGCTGGCTTCACTGTAGGCCTTGCGCGAGTGCGCCAGCACAATGCGGAACACATGCGGCCGCCGCTGTTTGCCGTCGGGACCAACCACCGGCGCACCCGTACCGAAGTCGACCTGGGCTTCATCGCCGGGCTCGCACTCCATTCGGCGGAACGGAAGCGGCCGCGTGCGGCCCAGTCGCTTGAGATAACGCCGGATGCTGTCGTAGCTGACCTCGGCTTGTTGCTCTTGGACTAGATCCTGGTGAATCCGCTTGGCCGAAAGCCCTTGATCCTGCTTGGCCCGGATCAGCTCCCGCCACGGCTCACAGTCGCTCTTCCGCCCGGGCGACCCAATCGGCGCATTGGCGGCGTTTGAATCGACGGAGTGCGCCGAAGAGTCGATCGGCGCATTGGCCGGGTTTGCCAGAACCGCAGCCAGC
Organism: Planctomycetaceae bacterium; assembly: GCA_035623955.1. GTDB lineage: Bacteria > Planctomycetota > Planctomycetia > Planctomycetales > Planctomycetaceae > DASPSM01. The sequence continues at coordinate 2,157 of DASPSM010000408.1, read as the reverse complement.
CGGACGTGCCGGGAGACCGTCTCGCGATCCACGTCCAGCTCACGGGCAATTCGCCTGTGGGACCAGCCCTGCGTCGCTAAAGTGAGAATCGAGTGAACCAATGCCATCTTGAGATGATTCGCCATGCGGGACCTCCTTCCGCAGATGATCCGCGGAAGCGGTCCCGAGGCCGAATCCTCCTCTCAAAGTGGCTGGTTTTGATGCGCCGATGAATGGCTGGTTTTAAGGGTTCTCCCGCATTGTTGGTGAACGAGTTAGGATGAAGTTCGTATCGAGCATGCCAAAAGGATTTGTGGCCCCAAAGGAATGGAGGCGGCCCCATGCAGATTCGGACGTTGCTTCCCGATGGAGCGGCCCTCACCTGTGAGACGGTAACGCTCGGAGATCGGCAAATCTTGGTCAAGGTCTCAAGCAGCTTGCCGATGGGCGCCTGCCCACAGTGCGGTCTTCCTTCCACACGCGTCCACAGCCATTATGTTCGCCGACTGTCGGATCTGCCTTGGCACGGAGCGCATGTGACGGTGCAGTGGCGAAGTCGGCGGTTCTTCTGTACGACGCCGAACTGTCCCCAACACATTTTTACGGAACGACTTCCGCACGTGGCGCGGCCTTATTCGCGCAAAACGGAGAGGCTGCTGGTTGCGATCCGAAGCGTCGGCTTTGCATGCGGCGGAGAGAATGGTTCGCGCCTCGCGGAGCGGCTGGGAATGCCCACTAGCCCAGACACGATACTGCGAATCATTCGTGGTTCCGACCAGGCTCGCGTGCCAGCGCCCAAAGTGATTGGGATCGACGATTGGGCTTTCCGCCGCGGCGTTCGCTACGGAACGATCGTCTGCGACCTCGAGCGTCGTCGTCCCATCGATTTGCTCCCGGAGCGATCGGCAGACGCAGTCGAGTCCTGGCTGTTGGCTCATCCCAGCGTTGAAGTGATCAGCCGTGATCGCGGGGAACTTTATGTCAAAGGGGCGACGGCGGGCGCACCGAGTGCCGTTCAGGTCGTTGACCGATGGCACTTGCTGAAGAATCTGCGGGAAGCGCTGGCCCGTTTGGCAGACCGTCATGCGGCACCAATCCGAAAAGCGGTTCGAGACGTTGCCGAGGCAAGCAACGAGTCACGTCCAACATCGCTGCTTCGAGATAGTCCGACATCGGCAGTTCCTTCGTCGCCGATCAGTTACGCCGAAAACATATCGCAAAGTCGGCTGAAGCGCCTGGCTCTTTACGAACGAGTGAGGGATCTTTCCCGTCAGGGACTGTCGCAACGCTCGATCGCCCGCCGGCTGGGAATCGATCGCGGCACTGTAGCGCGATTTGTGAAGGCATCGGAATTTCCGGAGCGCCGTCACAACCATCCGCACCGCTGTCGCGCGATTGATAGGTTCATCGAATACCTTCGAGTCCGTTGGTCAGAGGGATGTTACAACGCCATCCAGTTGACCGGCGAACTCAAGGCGCGTGGTTTCATCGGTTCATATCACTCCGTGCGCCGCTTCGTCGCTGCCTGGCGGACCCCAGTGAATGCGGCGCCCGGCACATTGCCGGAACCTCGCGACGTGCGCCCCTCGGCGAATCGAGTTGCGTGGCTATGGATGCGCTCGTCGGAGCAAAGGACAGAATGGGAGGCTCAGTTCCTCCGCGCGCTTGAAAACGAATGTCCAGACGTGAGCGACGCCACCACGATCGCTGGGGAATTCAGGCAGATGATCCATGAACGCCGGGCTGACTTGTTGGACGGATGGATTGACCGGGCGCGGTCATCGAGGATCGCCATTGAATTGAGGCGGTTTGCGAACGGGCTCGTCTCGGACATCAATGCCGTCAGGGCGGCGCTAGAACTTCCTTGGAGCAATGGTCAAACCGAAGGGCAGGTCAACCGACTCAAGTTGATCAAGCGCCAAATGTACGGCCGGGCCAAGTTCGACTTGTTGCGAAAGCGGTTTCTTTACGTGGGTTAGGCAGGAGGTGCGGTCAGCGGCCTCTCGCATCATTGCGCTCCAACGAGGCGAAACGCTACTGCGTCGAATTCCGCGCGGTGCAGTCGGAGCATTCGTGTTCGAGGGTGATCAACATTTCACGACTGTCAGAATCAACGGCGAGGTCGTTGCTCCGATCACCAACAATGCGGAAGAACCGTTTTAAGCGCCGACTGACACC
>DASPSM010000405.1:0-17727 GCA_035623955.1 Planctomycetaceae bacterium | reverse complement strand
GCCAGGAGGTCGCGTACCAGGTCATGACCCTCGACGCCGGTGAGGCGCATGTCCAGGCCCTGGACGCGGAAGGCCAGGCGGCGGTGGTCGATGCCGAGGCAGTGGAGGATCGTGGCGTTCAGCGAGTTGACGTGCACGGGGTTTTCGAGGATGTTGTAGCTGAAGTCGTCGGTGGTGCCGTAGACGAAGCCGGGCTTGATGCCGCCGCCGGCCAGCCAGATGGTGAAGCAGCGCGGATGATGATCGCGGCCGTAATCCTGGTGGGTGAGCTTCCCCTGGCAATAAACGGTGCGGCCGAATTCGCCTCCCCACACGACGAGCGTGTCTTCGAGCATGCCGCGCTGCTTGAGGTCCGTGATCAGCGCGGCGCACGGCTGGTCGATGTCGCGGCACTGCAGCCGCATGTCGGTCGGCAAGTTGCCATGGTGGTCCCACCCGCGCTGAAAGATCAGCGTGAACCGCACGTTTCGCTCGGCCAGCCGGCGAGCCAAGAGGCAGTTCGCGGCCACGGTGCCAGGAATGTGCACGTCGGGGCCGTAGAGATCGAGGATGTGTTTCGGCTCATCCGAGAGATTGGTCAGCTCGGGGACCGACGTCTGCATCCGATAGGCCATCTCGTATTGGGCGATGCGCGTGTTGATCTCCGGATCGCCAACCGTTTCGAGCTCCTTCTGGTTGAGCTGCGCCAGCGCATCGAGCATGCGGCGGCGGCTGGCTGAGTCGAGCCCCGGCGGATTCGAGAGATAAAGGACAGGATCGCCCGACGAGCGCAGCGCCACGCCTTGATAGCGGGACGGCAAAAACCCGGCCCCCCACAACCGCGAAAACACGGCCTGCGCATCGCGCTTGGAGCTCCAGCTCGAGTGCAGCACGACGAACCCCGGCAAGTTCTCGTTCATCTTGCCGAGTCCGTACGAGACCCAGGCGCCGATGCTGGGGCGCCCCGGCTGTTGGGCTCCCGAAAAAACGAATGTGCACGCGGGATCGTGGTTGATGGCTTCGGTGTTGACGGTGCGAATGATGGCCAGATCGTCGACGACCTTCGCCGTGTAGGGCAACAGCTCGCTGACCCAGGCACCCGAGTCGCCGTGCCGGTTGAATTTGAAAATCGAGGGAGCGATCGGCAGGCGGGCCTGGCCGGAGGTCATCGTGGTGATTCGCTGCCCCATCCGCACTGAATCGGGCAGGTCGTCATCGAACAGGTCGTTGAGCTTCGGCTTGTAGTCGAATGACTCGAGTTGCGACGGCGCGCCGTTCATCGACAGATAGATCACCCGCTTGGCCCGCGCGGGAAAATGCGGTTGCCCCAACACTCCGTGAACGACGTCCGCCTTGGAAGCGCCCACGGAGCCGGTGATCGATCCGAAGACGCGCCCTTCGTTCAGGAGCGACGCCAGAGCACCGACGCCGATGCCCGTTCCGGTGCGGCTGAAGAAGTACCGCCGGGTCATCAGGTCGACTTGCTCGCGTGTCGGGTCCATCGCCATTCAGCCTTCGCTGCCTGTTCAGCCTTTGGTCACGGTCTCGTCGAGATTCAAAATCACGTTGGCCACGAGCGACCAGGCGGCCAGCTCGCGGGGGTCGACCGTCGTGTCGGGGGGCGAATCGCCGACGCGGATCAGCTTCTTGGCCGCCTCGGCGTTCTTTGCGTAGGCGGCTCGCTGTTCGTCGTACAGCCGCGTAAAGACGGCAATTTCGTCGGCAGTGGGCGTTCGCGACGTCGCCAGGCGAAACGCGAAGACGATCCGCTCCGTTGGCGTCGACCCACCGTGATGGATCATCCGTGACGCTAAGTGCCGGGCCGCCTCGACGTATTGCTCGTCGTTCATCAAGACGAGGGCCTGCAGCGGCGTGTTGGTGCGGCTGCGGCGAACCGTGCACTCCTCTCGCGACGGCGCATCGAACGTGATCAAAGCGGGTGGCGGCGAAGTTCGCTTCCAGAAGGTGTACATCGAGCGGCGATAAAGGTCGTCCCCTTTGTCCTTGACGAAGTGGGCCGTGTTACTGCTGGTGTAGCCGATGGCCTCCCACAGCCCGGGAGGCTGATAGGGTTTCACGCTCCTGCCGCCTAGCTTGTCGCACAAGAGGCCGCTCACCGACAGGGCCGTATCGCGGACGGCCTCAGCGTCGAGTCGGAACCGAGGGCCGCGGGCTAGGAGGCGATTCTCGGGATCGCGCTGCACAAGCTCGGGACTGACGTGTGACGACTGACGATAGGTCACAGACGTCACGATCAAGCGCTGGATCCGCTTGACGTTCCAGCCGCTCTCGACGAATTCGGTCGCCAGCCAGTCGAGCAGCTCCGGATGCGTCGGCCATTCGCCCTGCGCGCCGAAGTCCTCCGCCGTCTTCACGATTCCCGTGCCGAAGTATTGCTGCCAGAACCGATTGACCGTCACCCGTGCCGTGAGGGGATTGCGAGGGTCGACGATCCAATCGGCCAGAGACAGCCGATTCTTTGGTGCGTCCTTGGGCAAATGGGGACCAATGGCGGCCGGGACGTTGGGCTCGACCTTGTCCCCCTTGCGATCGTAGGCGCCGCGAACTAGCACGAAGATGTCGCGCGGCTTGGGCATGTCCTGCATCACGAGCGTGCTCGGAATCGAGATTTGCTCGGCCACCAGCTGCTTGCGAGCGTTGTCCAGCTTCGCATTCAGCGGATCGAACGTTGCCCGCGTGCCGTTGAAGACATATCGAAGGAAGTAGTCTCTGAGCGCTCGCTTGTGCCGGGAGATCCGCTTTTCGGGAGCAATCGCCAGAACTCGGCGGACGGCTTTCGGAAGGCCGGACGAGTCCTTGATGGCCGCGCTCTCCCAGTCCTTGAGCGATGCGGACAGCTCGGCGCTCGTCTGCTTTTCTCCACATTGTGCGAGCTTGTCTTTGATCGTCGTTTCGAGCGTTTCGATCTCGGACTTGAGTTGCTTGATCTTCTGTTCGTCCTTGGGCGGACCGAGGCTGATCGCTGGCGGAGGCAAGAGGGCGTTGCCGTCCATCGCCCGCTCGGTCAGGCTGCCGAAATAGCCGAACAACTGATAGAAGTCGCGTTGGGTCACCGGGTCGAATTTGTGGTCGTGACAGACGCAGCAGCCCAGCGTCAGACCGAGGAACACGGTCCCCGTCGTTGAGACGCGATCTTCGGCATAGCGGCAGTAAAATTCCTCGTCGATCGCGCCCCCTTCGCCCGTCGTAACGTTGCAGCGGCAGAACCCGGTGGCAACTCGCTGATCGAGGGTCGGATTGGGAAGCAGGTCGCCCGCCAACTGTTCCAGAGTAAAGCGGTCGAATGGCTGATTGGCGTTGAATGAGTGAATCAGCCAGTCGCGATACGGCCAGATCGAGCGCTCGTTGTCCAGGTGCATGCCGTGCGTGTCGCCGTATCGGGCTGCGTCGAGCCAATACCGCGTCATCTGCTCGCCGTACTGCGGCGAATCGAGCAGGCGATCGACAACCTTTTCGTAGGCGTTGGGGGACTGGTCGCCCAGAAAGCGATCGACCGCTTCGAGGGTCGGGGGAAGCCCCGTCAGGTCGAGGGTCACGCGGCGAATCAGCGTGGCCTTGTCGGCCGGCGGCGAAGGGGCGAGCCCCTCTTCATCCAAGCGGGCGAGGATGAATCGATCGATCGGATTGCGGGCCAGCTCCGGATGCTTGACCAACGGTGCGGCCGCGTGCTTGGGCGGCAGGAACGACCAGTGACCGTGAAACTCGGCCCCCTCGTCGATCCAGCGCTTGATCAGGTCGATCTGCTCGGGGGAAATCGTCTTGCCCGAATCAGCCGGCGGCATGCGGACGTCGGGATCTTTCGATGTCAGCCGCTGCCAAACGGCGCTTTTGGCGCTCGATCCGGGAACGATGGCGATGTCGCCCGATTCCAGCTTGCCGTACGCCCCGGCCTTCGTGTCGAGGCGCAGCCCGGCTTTGCGTTGCTTCTCGTCCGGGCCATGACACTTGTAGCACGTGTTCGAAAGGATCGGGCGGATGTCGCGGCTGTAATTGACGCGCTTGGGACCGTCGGCCGACGCGGGCGAAACACCGAGCGCCAGGACGAGACCTATCGCCAGTCCGGGGGCGACGCGCGCGGGCAGTCGGCGGCAAGCGACGTCGATGATCGGGCCGCGGACGGGCATCGAACGGGGCCTTAAATCGGTAGGAGTTGGCCGGCGTCGTCGCGAGCCCGCTGGGCCGCAAGGGGAGGCATTTCCGACGCCCGGAGTGCGTTTATTCCGCAAATTCATTATTTCGCATCGGGTTGCGGTTGTCCATTCCTGGAGCGGAGTTGTGGCTCGCGCCGAGGGCACCAGTTGTGCCGACGGAAGCAGACGCGCCCCGTCCGCCGGGTAACCAGCCGCGGATTCCGCACGCACGGAGCATCGCGCTCGGTCACGGCACATCTCGTGGTTTGCGCCCATTTCCTTTTTGACCGGACTGCGCCAGGAGGTATATCCCTATCAAAGTGTTGCGGTTTTGCCTCATCCGGGCGCAGAGGTTGCGCTCTGGCCGCGGATGAAAGCCTACCGCGCACTCGATTCAGAACCCTCTCCCATTCTGATGGGAGAGGGCAGGGTGAGGGCTCTTTGGTGTTCACAAAGCACTTCCGACGGCCCTCACCCCAGCCCTCTCCCGGAGTACCGGGAGAGGGAGATTGTGCAATCGATTAGGGATCGCCCGGCATGGTCGCGCTTGCTGAACAAAATGTCGCGTCGAAAATGCCTCGAAACGGAATCTCGGGCCTGGCTCTCGAACCGGTGCGAAACTCGGCAGGCGTCGAGACGTTGTTGCTCGGGCCGGGTCAGCATCTGATCGGATCCTCCTCCGATTGCTCGCACGTGCTGCGTGCGACCGGTGTCCAGCCGCGACATTGCGAGATCCGCATCGACGCCGGGCGGGCGACTCTGCGGGCACTCGACGTTCGCACCTGGCTCAACAACGGACCGGTTCGCCAGGTTGAGCTGCACGTCGGCGATCGTCTCACAGTCGGGCCGCTCGAATTCCGCATCAGCGCGCAACCGGCTGCGAGTCCGCCCGCGCCGCAGCCCTCCGACGTGATCGCGCCTGCACAGTCGACGCCGATCGCCCCGGCGGCACCGCCAATTCCCGATTACGTGACTGCCACGCTCGAGCGCCAGATGGTCGCCGAGGCGCGGCTGGCCGAAACGGAAAGCCGGCTGCTGCAACAGGCGGATGAAATCCAGGCACGGCTGCGGTCGCTCGAGACCGAGGAGGAGGGCGTCGCGCAGAAATTGGCCCAGATTCACGAGCAAGAACTTGCGCTGGCTCGACGCACCGCCACGCTCGACGCGCGGGCCGCGGCTCCGATCGCGCCAGTCAGTCCGGTTGCCGCTGCGCCTGTGCTTCCCGATTTTGTCGTGCAGGCGACGCGGCGCCAGGCCGAGGAAGAGGCCCGGCTGGCGGAGCGAGCAACTCGACTAGAGCGTCAATCGACCGAGCTGCAAGCGCGTGCTGGCGCTCTGGCCGCTTCCGAAGCGCAAGTCGCCCAACGGCTGGCCGAGATCCATGACCGAGAACTGGCACTCGTCCGGCGCAGCGCGATGCTCGAGGCTCAGGCAACCGCGGCTCGCGTCGCTCCGCAACCCCAGCCGAGCCTGGCGCCGACGATTCCAGATTTCGTGGTGCAGGCTGCCAAGAAACAAGCCGAGGAAGAAGGCCGACTGGCGCAGCGGGCGGCACAGCTGGAGCAAGAAGCGGCCGAGCTGCAAACGCGTGCCAAGGCCGTTGCAGCTTCCGAAGAGACGATCGCACAAAAGCTGGCGCAAATCCACGAACAAGAGCTGGCTCTGGCCCGCCGCAGTGCCCGGCTCGACGTGCAGTCCGAAGCCGCTCAAAAAATCCAGTCGCAGCCTGGCCCAGGGACGACTCCCGAGTTCGTCGCTCAGGCCGCACAGCGACAAGCCGAAGAAGAAGCGCGGCTGGCCCAGCAAGCGGCACGCTTGGAGCGCCAAGCCAACGAACTGGATGCCCGCGCGAAGTCGCTGGACGCGTCCGAAAGCGACCTGGCGGAAAGGCTCGCCCAAGTCCACGAGCAAGAACTGGCACTCGCCCGACGTAGCGCCCTGCTCGACGAGCAAGCGGCCGCTGCGCGCATCGCCCCGCGGGGCGCGGTTGCCGATCTGCCGCCCGAACCAAGTGCGACCGCGACTCCCGAATTTGTCGCGCAGGCTGCCCAACGGCAAGCCGAAGAGGAAGCTCGCCTCGCCCAGCGACGGGCCCGGCTGGATCGTGAGGCGGCTGAGCTGCAGGCCCGCGCGAAGACATTGGCCGCTTCTGAAGACAGCATCACTGTGCGACTGGCCCAGATCCACGAGCAGGAACTGGTCCTGGCTCGCCGCAGCGCCGTGATCGATGCGCAGGCCGCGGCATTGACGGCTGCGGCGGCCGCGTCGGTCACCGCCAAACCGGCCGCGCAGGATTCGGACTCGGCGTCATCCGTGGCGGTTCCCGAGTTCGTGGCCCAGGCTGCGGCGCGTCAGGCGGCCGAGGAGGCTCGGCTTGGCCAATGGGAAGCTCGACTCGAACAAGCCGAATCGCGCCTCGGCCAGCGGGCCGCCGAGCTCGAGTCCCGGGCGCGATCGCTCGCCGGGTCCGAAGAAGAACTCAGCCAGCGGTTCACGCAGGCTCACGAGCAAGAACTGGTGCAGACCCGCCGGGGCACTTTGCTCGACGGCCGGGAAGCCAACCTGAAGCAGCGGCAGGGGGAGTTCGAAACGCGACAACGGCAGTTCGAAGAACGGATGAAGCGCGAATCGCGGTCCCCTTCGACCCGATCGCGATCGAGCGACGTCGTCGACGAGGCGTTCACTCATCGCGAGGCCTTGTTGACCGACCGGGAGTCGTCGCTGGTCGAGCGAGAGTCGGCGCTCCGGCAGCGCGAATCCGAGCTGGGCGAGCGCGAATCGACGTCGGTCCAGCGAGAAACCGCGGCCGGCCAGCGCGAGGCAGCCCTGAAGCGGAAGCAGGCCACGATCGAGGAACAAGAGACGGGCCTGGCCGAGCGTGTCGACGCCCTCAATGAGCGAGAAGCCGGTTTCCTGCGCCGCGAGACCGCGCTGCGGGGACGCGAAGCGGCCGCTCAAGAGCGCGATTCGGCATTTGAGCAGCGCGAGGGCCTGCTGGCCGAACGCGAAGCGAGCGTGACCCAGCGCACGGCCGAATTGGTCCAACAGGCCGCAGCAAATAGCGCGCGACAGACAGAGATCGAAGCCCGCGGGCAGTCGGTTCAACAGCGGGATCGCGACGTCGTCGGCCGCGAGCAGGCGGTCCATTCGCTCGAAAGGGATCTGGCCGACCGCGATGCCCAGCTGACCGAGCGGACGCAAAAGCACGCTGCCCGCGAGCGGGCCCTGTCGGATCGTGAAAAGGCCCTCGCGGCACGCGAGCAGTCACAGACCGACGCCGCCCGCGAGGTGTCGATGCGGGAGGAGGCCCTTCGCGGGCGTCAGAAGGTGCTGGATACGCGGGACACAGCCGTGGCCGGGCGTGAACAGGCTCTCGACGAACGCGAGGGGGCGCTTGCCGCGCGCGAACAGGCCCGGGAAGAGGCCCAGCGCACTCTGGCCGCGCGCGAGCAACTCGCGAAAGAGCGGGACGCGGAACACGCTCGCCGCGATCAGGCCCTGGCAGAGCGCGAGGTCTCGCTGACCTCGCGCGAGAATGGCCTGACCGAGCAGGCGAAACGTCTCGCCAATCGCGAGGCGGCTCTCACGGCCCGCGACGGTGCAATTGAGACTCGCGAAAAGTCGGCCGTTGCCCAGCAGGAGACGCTCCAGACACGCGAGACGCAGATTGCCCAGCATGAGCAATCCCTCGCCGAGCGCACCGCACGCCTTCAGTGCCGCGAGCAAGCCGCTGCGCAGAACGACGAGGATCACGCCCAACGCCAGCGGACTCTTGAAGAACGCGAAGCCCAATTCGCCGCGCGCGAAACGCAGGCGGCCGGCGCAGCGCGAGACCTCGAAGAGCGCACCGCACGCCTGACACAACGCGAGGCGGACGTGCAGGCCCGTCTCACCCAACTCGAGCAGAGAGCGATCGGATCGCAAAAAGAACAGGCCGCAGAGTCCTCAGCCCAGGCGGACTCTTCGACCCAAGAAGAGTCGACGGGGCTTCGCGAAAAGCTCGCGGCTCAGTCCGCCCAGATCGCGGAGCTCATCGCCCAACGACTCAAGCTCGAATCCCAGCTGGCAGCCCGCGGAGAAGAGTCGCAGCAGTCCGAGCAAGAGCACGCGATCCTTGCCGACTCCCTGGCCGATTCGGAACGCAAGGTCAAGGCGCTGGAAATCCGTGCCCGCGAGTTCGAGCGGCGGCAGCAGGAGTCGCAGCGCGAGTGCGATGCTCTCAAGCGTCGGCTGCAGGCGGCCCTCAAATCGTCGCCGGCCGATGCCGCCGTCTCTCAGCAAGCTGCCGGGGCCGCTGCGACTGCGGCAAAAGAGCCTCAGCCGGCTGCTGCGACTCCCACTGCACCGGCGATTCCGAACGATCCGGTGGCTCAGTGGCGTGCCGTCCGGGAGCAAGCCCTTGGCGGCGGAAACGCGGCCACGCAGAAGCCCCAGCCGGTCGCCGCGGCACCGCCTCCGCCGGCGCAGAAGCCGGCCCAATCTCACGCTTCGGAGCCGATCTCGGTCGAATCCTACATGCAACAGCTCCTCGCGCGGTCTCGACGCTCTGGCGCTCCGATCGTGGCGGGGCCCGCGCTCACTCCGGCTGCAGCCGGCAACTCGCAATCGTACGAAACGCAGCCCGGCAACATCATCACACCGGTTCCCGCGCACACGGAACTCCCTCTCCCCGAGCCGTCCCACCGACAGGACAAAGCCAGCGTCCGGGCCGATCTCGACAGCCTGCGGAACCTCGCCAATACGGCAGCGCGTACGGCCATCGCGAAGTACTCGTCGAGGGCCAGCCGGGAGAAGATGCTCTATCGCAGCCTGCTCGCGACGCTCTCGGTGCTCGTCGCCGCTGTGCTGTTGACCTCCGTCTTCTGGGGCGACGGCAGCTACACGAGTGCCGGCTGGCTGGCTGCAGCCGCGGCTGTGGCGCTCGGAATCGACGTGATCCGAGCCTCGGGCAAGCTCCGCTCCCTGCGCACCAAGAGCGAGCAACACCTGAAACGCGCCACCGCGGACCCAAGCCACGACGATTCGGCCTCCAACCCTCGGCACAAAGAGTGAGCCTCGGCTTTCCGCCGGGATGATGCCCCAAGGACCGCCGTGTGGGCCGCGGGCATTTTTGGCCGCGTCGATGTATCCTGACGAGTGGGATTCCACCCGCCGGACAGACCGCCCGCCAGAGAGACACCGCAATGATCTACGCCAACGTTCTCGTGACCGTCAACGACGAAAAGGACATTCCGGCGATCCGCGAACACCTGCGGGAACAGGGCCGCCTCTCGCGGATGGAGCCCGGCTGCCTGCGGTTTGAGGTCTACCACTCGCAGTCCGATCCCAAGGTCTTTTTGCTGATCGAGCGGTGGGAATCGTCCGAGGCCCTCGACGTTCATCGCACGGCCAAGGCGTACACGGAGATCTATAAGCCGCACGTGCTGCCGAAGGTCACGCGCTCGCCCCACCCTGCACAGCTCATCGAATAACCACGAGCGGCCTGCAAATCTTCTCCCCTCTCCCCTTGCGGGAGAGGGGTCGGGGGTGAGGGGCGCTCGCTCAGGAATCAGTCTTCAAAAGTGATCCTATGCCTCCCGCGAACACCACACAGCTCAACAAGTACAGCGCCCACGTCACCCAGCCCAAGTCGCAAGGTGCCTCGCAGGCGATGCTCTACGCCACCGGCCTGACCGAGGCCGACATGAACAAGGCGCAGGTCGGCATCGCCAGCGTCTGGTACGAGGGCAACCCCTGCAACATGCACCTGGGCACGCTGGCCGACCGCGTGAAAGCAGGCGTGCAGGCGGCGGGCCTCGTCGGCATGCGGTTCAACACCATCGGCGTCAGCGACGGACTGTCGATGGGGACCGACGGGATGTCCTACTCGCTGCAGTCCCGCGACCTGATCGCCGACTCGATCGAAACCGTGATGGGCGCCCAGTGGTACGACGGCTGTGTCACGATCCCTGGCTGCGACAAGAACATGCCCGGCTGCATCATGGCCCTCGGCCGCCTCAACCGCCCAGGCCTGATGATCTACGGCGGCACGATCGAGCCCGGCAGCCTCGATAACGAGCCGCTCGACATTGTCTCGGCCTTCCAGTGCTACGGCGAGTACCTCACCGGCAAGATCAGCGACGAAAAACGCCAGGCCATCGTGCGGCGAGCCTGCCCTGGCGCCGGCGCCTGCGGCGGGATGTACACGGCCAACACCATGGCCTCAGCGATCGAAGCGATGGGGATGACCCTCCCGTACAGCTCCTCCACGCCCGCCGAGGATCCGAAAAAGCTCGAAGAGTGCTTCCAGGCCGGCGCCGCCATCCGCAATCTGCTCGAACTCGACCTCAAGCCGCGCGACATCATCACCCGCCAGGCCCTCGAGAATTCGATCGTACTCGTGATGGCCCTGGGCGGCTCGACCAACGCCGTGCTGCATCTAATCGCCATCGCCCGCTCGGTCAGCGTTGAGCTGACGATAGACGACTTCGAGAAGGTGAGCGAACGCGTCCCGTATCTCGCCGACCTCAAGCCCAGCGGCAAATACGTGATGGCCGACCTGCATCGCGTCGGCGGCACGCCGGCCGTATTGAAATACCTGCTCGACCACAGGTTCCTCCACGGCGACTGCATCACAGTCACCGGCAAAACGCTGGCTGAGAATCTGGCCGCCCTCCCCGGCTTCGAGCCCGGCCAGGACGTCATCCACTCGCTCGAGCGGCCGATCAAGTCGAGCGGTCACCTGCGGATCCTCCGCGGCAACCTGGCCCCGGACGGCGCGGTCGCCAAGATCACGGGCAAAGAGGGGCTCAAATTCAGCGGCGCGGCCCGCGTCTTCGACTCGGAAGAAGCCATGCTGCACGCGCTGGAAAAAGGGGGCATCAAGAAGGGGGACGTGGTCATCATCCGCTACGAAGGCCCCAAAGGCGGCCCCGGCATGCCCGAAATGCTCACGCCGACCTCCGCCATCGTCGGCGCCGGGCTCGGCCACGACGTCGCCCTGATGACCGACGGCCGCTTCTCCGGCGGCTCGCACGGCTTTATCGTCGGTCACGTTACGCCGGAAGCCCAAGAAGGCGGCCCGATCGCCCTCGTCCAGGACGGCGACCCGATCACAATCGACGCCGAAAAGAACCGCATCGACGTAGCCCTGTCCGACAGCGAACTGGCCCGCCGCCGCGCCGCCTGGAAAGCTCCGCCGTACAAATTCACCCGCGGCACGCTCTACAAGTACATCAAGAACGTAAAGAGCGCGTCGGAAGGCTGCGTGACGGACGAGTGAAGCTGGATAAGCCGTTTTTCGGCGTGAGGACCTGACTGCGCAGCGACGCCCGGGCATTCCAGGATATTTCAACGGGCTCGGATAACAAGTTTTGTGGGTAGCTACCTACTGACGAATTGTGACCCGACCCATGGTATTTGCACCTACTCCGCACCGGCATGATCGCCGACTACGCTCCTGACCTACTCTGTTAGCGAGCAATGGCGGCTCAATGCTGTCGCCAGTCGTACCGCGAGCAGGTCGGCACAAGCCGTCGGTACACCCTCCACCTATTACGACAACGTGTACCCTACCAACTTAGGGCAGGGCTCCGGCGGCTGCCGGGGATCCTTTTTTCCCTTAGTGAAACGGATCCCCACCACCAGCAGGGATCTATATTTGGTCCCCGGCGAGGATCCTTTCCCCATCGGACGTTTTTGAACCGCATCCTTTCGATCTGTCGGTCGTGGTAAGGTGCTCGCAAGTCGGTCCATTCTGGCCCACCCATGATTGTACCATGCCGCGTGAGGGCTCCCGCTCACTTTGGCGTGCGCCAAGATTTCTGAGGCTATGCAATGCTCGCCGCCGCGTGGGCTTAGAGAATTTGGGAATTTTTGCGGAAGAAATAGGCCGTTGACCGAGGCATCAAAACCGTATAGCGAGGCCTTCTTGCATCGGCGAGGAGACCACATCATCCGAGTTCTTTGGTGGTCGGCTCGAGCTTTCGTTCCACGATTCGCGTGACAGGCGAGTAAGTCGTAGGGGGGGACTCGTGGTTGGTCTATCCCTCAATGACACGGTGGGAACGTCTCTCCCCTTCTTTAAGAAAATCGTTCCCACCCCGCCGGGAATCAATTCTCATTCCCGGCGGGAACGTCATTCCCACCGGGCACCCGCAGACTGGAGCTCCCGATGCCGTAGGGCCATTCCAGGACGGCAGGCACAGCCTGCCCTGCCGGAAGGGTCCACCGGGTCTTTCTACGGCGGCGAAACAAATCGCGATTGATCGCCGACGGCGCGTGGTGGTAATTCCAGCTCCATCGTGAGGCAGTACTCCCGAAACCCGATCGACTCCCAGAATCGCTGGCCCGCCTCGTTCTCGACAAGCACGTCGATGCGGATGCGCGGGACCGCCTGGCAGGCGTTTTTCACGAGGCAATCCACGAGGCCGCGTCCGACGCGACGCCGTCGATTCTCGCTTCGGACGAAAATCTGCCGCAAGTAGAGGTAGTCCGTCTCCTGCCGAAAGAGCGCATAGCCGACGATCGCTCCGCACTGCTCGGCGACGACCGCCTCATATTCTCCTCGCAGCCAGTCCGCCATTCGTTCGACGAACTGGGGAACCGTCATCGAGTTTCGGTGCCCTTCGTCACGGATCAGCTGAGCATTGAGCGGCCCCAACGTGGACGAGTCCTCGACCGTCGCGAGACGAAACAGGACTTCGCCACGCTGGTCCTGCCGCACCCCTGGTTGATTGTTCATTGTTTCACCAGTCTCACTCGATCGCCCACCCGGATCGCGCCGCTTCGCACCACCGTAGCGTAGACGCCCGCGTTGTTGTCGTTGAGGCGCACGACTGTTTTCATCACGCGCGGATCTTGTGCGGCCGTCTCCGGATCGAGGTTGATCATCATGCAGCGCAAATCGCGCAGCGTGACGCTGACGGCCGGCCGCGGATCGCTGTCGCCAAACACCAACGTCCTCCCGACCCATGCATCTTCGAGAAACGGCTCGCTCTGCTGCGTCTCGAGCACGATGTTGGCTCGGAAGCGTCGGCGATCAAGATCGAGTCCCGCCTCTCGACCGATCCCGGCAATCGTCGCCAGGCTGATCACCGAGATCGCCGCTTCGTCGAAGATTCCATGCTTGAGCTGCATCAACTCGACGCCGCTCCCGAAGCGCTCGGCAATTTCCGCCGAGAGCTCCGCGCCTAGCTCGACGTGCGATCCGGCCGGCGTGCGGACGTGAGTCGCAAGGGGCTCGCCGCCGTGCTCGTCGAGCCCGACGGGATGATAGAGAAGTAGCTCGGGCAGGCGGCTGGCGGAGAGCCAGGGGAAGCCGCTGATGTCTCCCAGACGCCGGAACGCGAATCGCCGATCCCCGGCAAGTCCGTGCCACCCAAGCACGGCCGACTCCGTCGCGATCCCGGCCATGGACTTGACGGGATACCGGACGAGTTCGCGAACGTGGCCGAGTTCAATCATGAGAGGCCTGCCTCGTCATGAGCTCATTCCATCCGTGCATCCCCAAAACAGATTGAGTCGCGTAGTAGACGACACAGAACCTTACGATTTGGTTCCGTGGCAAATCTTGCAGAAAAACGCGCCGTTGACCGGAACTTCAAGTCGACATAGCACGGCTGAGAATGACCGAATGATCGAAGCTCGAATGAATGACGAACGAAGCACGAAGCCCGAAGCACGAACGAACGCGCCTCATCTTTCACTAGCGCTGCTAGCCGCTTGCGGCGGCTCGCGAAGCGTAAGCCGCACCGGGTGCAGGGGCACGCCCCTGCCTAGGCGGCGGCTGCGTGGGGGCCGGATTGGTGGTGGCGAGCGGTGAGGAGGTGAATGGCCGCGGTCAGGCCGTGGAGTGCCTTGTCGATCTGCTGCGTTTCGTGCAGCACGCGGAGGTTGTCCGACAGCGACTCTTGCAGCTCGATGAGCCGGCCCTCGCCGCGGGTGATTTCGTCGAGCGTCTTGAGGAACGCGGAAAAATCGTCGCGGGCAGCGACGGCCCGCTCCAGCAGGGCCTGGATCTGGGCGAACTGGTTCTCGTGGCGGGCGTCGACCAAAGCGATCGATTGCCGCAGTTGCTCGTGCAGGTTGGCGTTATGGGCCTCGTGCCGCTCGTCGAAGGCATTGAGCACGTTCTGCCAGTTTTGTAGTTCATGTTGCTGGCGGTCGTCGAATCGCTGGAAAACCGAATCGAGGGCCGCCATCCAGATTTCGATTTGCCGCTGCAGCGTCGCGTTGATCGCGGCCAGCGCCTCTTCGTTGGCCGACTGCACGGCCGAGAGGAAGGGGGTGATGCTCGGGTCTTTGAACTCGAAGCGGCGGAGCAGCTCGCGATCGACCATGCGATCGACCGAGCGGAGCAGGCTGCGCTCGATCCGCTGGCAGACGAAGAGCGAGAACATCATGGTCATGGCAGCGATCAGCGCGACCGACGTGGTGTTGAAGGCCGTTCCCATTTCACCCACGACCACCGGCAGCTTTTCGGTCATTTCGTTGAACGAGATGCCGGAAAGGGCCGTGCCGAAGTGAATAACCGTTCCCAAAAAGCCGAGCACGGGGGTCACGCCGATGACGAAGCGAATCAGGACGTAGGCCGAGTGCGAGTTGTCCTCGTCCTGTTCGGCGAGGTAGCGGAGGTGTTCGCGATAGTCTTTCGCCGAGCAGCGTTCGGTGACATATTCGAGCGCGGTGACCAGCCGCCGGCCAACGCGGGACTCGAGCAGCCAGCGCGGCCGTGCGCGGACTTCGTCCAAGAGGACGTGGGCCTGGCTCATCGGTTCGCGCCCCTGACGCGGCGGCAGCCAATCCTGGCGGAGGGCCAGGATCTCGCGCGGAAACGACAAGAGCTTCAGCGCGATGTCGATAATGCCCCAGATGAAGACGCCTACGATCACATACTCGACCGCATGCTCGGTCGTGTAGTGATGCAACAGCGTCCCGCGCATCGAGGGGAGCCAGATGACGTAATAAAACACTCCCGTGGTGATCGCCGCCAGGATGAACGAAGGATCGGCCGCATGGGGCTGGAGCGACTTTTTATGCTTGGACATCGAAGCCTCGCGGAAAAACGAGATCGCTTCTAACAGGGGAATCCGCGCGGGCGGGATTAGACCCGCGTCCGCGGCAGAGTGTCAATCCGATTTAGAGAAAGAAAAGAACTGTGAACCGCCAAGACGCAAAGGGCACCAAGGTAAGAAAGTCATTTTGCTTCTCGTTCTGCTCCCAAAACCGCTTGGCTTTCCTGGTGTCCTTTGTGTCTGGGTGGTTCAAAATTCCAATTTGCTTACTGACCCGATGACCGCGAGCCTTGCGGCGAGCCGGCGATCGGGACGCCGAAAGGCAGCGGCCGCGCCGCGACGGTGAAGTTTTCGTTGTGCGCGAATTCCTGCAACTGGCGGTAAAGCGCGTAGCTGTCGGGATAGACCCAGAAGGTGATCGTGGTGTCGGCGTCGGCGTCGCGCAGGCGGCGGAGAAAGTCGCCGTGCGGCTTGATCGCCTCGTCGCCGCTTTCCGTTTCGAGGTCGGGCTCGGCCACCAGCTTCCACGAGGCGATGTTGATTGCCACCGAAATTCCCTCCCGCAGCTCTTGCATCGCGGAGAGATGTCGGGCCTCGAGGACGTATTCCATGTGAAAGCCCGCCACCGGCCCGATCTCGCCCCGCTGAATGCCGTTGCGGATCAAGCGGTCGCGCACCTGCAGGATCTGCGGGCGCAGCCGCTGGATCAATTCGTCGATCGGCAGGAAGGCGACGCGGTTGTTGAGCAGTTGGAAGTGCAGCTCTTTGCCGCTGATCTCACGCCCCAGCGGCGTGAGTTTGTGCTTGAGCGTGGTGACTGGCGGCTTGATCGCCTCGGCCTTTTGCACGTCGACCTCCAGTTGCTGCAGGCCGGTCCTCTTGGTCGCCAGCCGGCTTTCGGTCGTGGCCAGCTGGGTTTTGTCGCGTCCCAATTCTGCCGCCTTGGCGTCGATCGCCTGCCGCAGCTCTCCGATCGCCTGCGCGTCGGCCTGTTCGTCGTGGCTCGCCTTCTCGATCTCGGCCGCCGCGGATTGCGATTGCGAATCGAGCGAGGCGATCTCGGCCTTGAGGGTCTCGGCCTGCTGCAAGAGGGCCGGCGATGGGGGGATGACCAGGGGCTCGGGAGGCGGCGCCTTGGCCGGCAGGGGCGCTTGCTGCGCGACGGGCGCGGCCTTCTCGGGCGCGGCTTTCACGTGCGTCCGCAGGTAGTCGGCCAGGCGCTCGGCCGAAACCGGAGCCGCTCCCGCTTTGATCCCCGCCACCACGATCAGAATGATCAAAATCCCGACGATGTTCGCCACGATGTCGAGAAACGAGTCCGAGCCGAACTCGATGTCGTCGGAATTTCGCCGGCGCGACATGGCTACTGCACCCACGATTGGAAGGTTTGCCGCGGCGATTCCAGTTCGAGTCGATACTCGACCGACGAGACCAGGTTGTGCCGCTCCATCACGGGCCGCAGGCGCTCGTAAGGCAGATTACCGCCCGGGCTGACCACGAACTTGATGCTCGGCACCCAATACAAGTGGTCGGGGGGCCGGCCCCACGTGCGCGCTTCGCGCTCCAGCGCGGGAACGACGAGCGCCGCCAGCCGTTGGCCCGACTCGGCCCGGGTGATCCGGATGGGCGGCTGCCCGCCCACCACGATGGCCCGCGCTCCCATCCAGACCGTGACGTCGTGCTCGAAACCGATGCTCGCTTGTGGGCTCGAGTATCCCCAGCGACGCGTTGCGCCTGGTCGAGGGGGCGCGTCGTCGCTCGATTGACTGAAACTCGGCATCGGGGACGCGCCTGGTTCGTCGACGGATCCAATTGACGTCTGACCCGGCTGGCCTCCGGTATCGGACGTTGGGCTCGAGCCTGAGGGCGAGCCGCCGGGCATACCCGAGTCGCCCGGGGCGCCGGCGCTGCCCGCGTCCGAGCCGCCTGGCGAAGCACCGGGCTCTCCGCCGCCCATCGGCGAGAATTGCTGTTGGCCCGACCCGCCGTCTCCAGCGCCACCCCCCGATCCCGACTGCGGCCCGCCGCTGCCGGCCTGCAAAATGGGCGTTGAAGGGAATGATCCGAACGCGGAAGCGAGGTCACCCGATTGCGGTTGCCCAGCCTGGCCTTGTGCTGCCTGGTCGGGGGCTGCTTGACCAATTCCCGTTTGAGCCAAGTCGCCCGTGCTTGCGGCCGTTCCACTTGCTCCGAAGGCTCCTGCGTTGGAGCCGGAGCCCGAACCCGAGCCAGGCGGCGGAAGCAGTTCGATTCCCGATTCCGATCGAGGTCCGCCCGATGATCCGTCCGCGCCCGTGCCCGTGTTTCCGCGCGCGAGCATTGGCGGTCCCGGCAAGCCTGCCAGCGAGCCGCCCGGCTTTCCAGTCCCGCCTCCGTTCGGGTCAGACCCGTTCTGCGAATTGCCGCCGCCGTTGAGTCCCGTGAGATTGTTAGATCCGCCGGCGGCTCCCGCAGTCCCGTCCGGACCGACTCCGCCAGCGGTTCCGCCGCCGGGCAACGCTCCGCCGGGGCCGCTGGCCGCGCCCCCTGCTCCTACGCCGACTCCAGCGATGCCATCACCACCTAAGCCAGCGCCTGGACTCCCGCCGCCGGGAGCTCCGCCG
>DASPSM010000403.1:0-2541 GCA_035623955.1 Planctomycetaceae bacterium | reverse complement strand
GCCCTCCGAGGACCAACATAAGGTCATGAGCATGTCCAAAGAGCACAAGTACGTTTACACGTTCGGCGCGGGGAAGGCGGAAGGCGACGCCTCGATGCGCAACCTCCTGGGAGGCAAGGGAGCCAACCTGGCCGAAATGTGCAACATCGGCCTGCCGGTCCCCGCGGGCTTCACGATCACCACCGACGTCTGCACCTATTACTATGCCAACGACCGGACCTATCCGAAGGAGCTCAAGAAACGGGTCGAGGCGGCGCTGGCCCATGTCGAAACGATCATGGGGGCGCAGTTTGGCTCGGCGAAGAATCCCCTTTTGGTCTCGTGCCGATCGGGCGCCCGCGAATCGATGCCCGGCATGATGGACACCGTGCTCAACATCGGCCTCAACGAAAAAACGCTCGAGGCGTTGGCCCGGCAGTCGCAAAACGAGCGGTTCGCGTGGGACAGCTATCGCCGATTTGTGCAGATGTATGGCGACGTCATGCTCGAAATGAAGCCCAAGGACAAGCGCGACATCGACCCGTTCGAGAAAATCCTGGAAGAAGTCAAGCACACGGCAAAGGTGCAGTACGACTCCGAATTGTCGGTCGACCAGCTCAAAGACGTCGTCGCGCAGTTCAAGAAAATGGTCAAGGAGCACACCGGCAAAGACTTCCCGACTGATCCGATGGAGCAGGTCTGGGGCGCGATCGGAGCCGTCTTCAGCAGCTGGATGAACGACCGGGCCGTCGTTTACCGTCGGCAGTACGGCATTCCCCACGAATGGGGGACGGCCACGAACGTCCAGGCGATGGTCTTCGGCAACCTTGGCAACGACTGTGCGACCGGCGTCGGCCTCACGCGCGACGGCGCTCTCGGGTTCCCGGGCTTTAACGGCGATTACCTCGTCAATGCCCAGGGGGAAGACGTCGTGGCCGGCATCCGCACGCCCAAGCGGATCGAAATCGACCTGCCGAAAGAAATGCCCGAAGCGTTCCAGCAGCTGGACAACATCGGCAAGACGCTCGAGCGGCACTACAAAGACGTCCAGGACATCGAGTTCACCATCCAGCGCGGGAAAGTCTGGATGTTGCAGACGCGCAATGCCAAGCGCACCGGCTTCGCGGCGGTGCGGATTGCCGTCGACCTGGTGAACGAAGGGCTGATCACCGAGCAGGAAGCCCTGCAAAAGCGGCGGATTCCGGCCGACGACCTCAACCAGCTCCTGCAGCCGATCTTCGATCCCGAAGCCAAAAAGAAGGCCAGCGCGGCGGGCAAGCTGCTCGCCAAAGGAATTGCCGCCGGTCCGGGCGCGGCGACGGGAAAGATCTGCTTTCATGCCTCCGATGCCGAAGCGATGCACGCGGCCGATCCCAGCGTCGAACTGATTCTGGTTCGCCGCGAAACGAGCCCCGAGGACTTGCGCGGCATGCGGGTCGCCAAGGGGATTCTCACCGCGTTCGGCGGAGCCAGCTCGCACGCGGCCCTTGTCAGCCGGCAGATGGGCAAGGTCTGCATCGTCGGCTGCGGCGCACTCAACATCGACTATCACAAAGAGACCCTGGTCGTCGCCGGCAAGACCCTCAAGCCGGGCGACTGGATCAGCATCGACGGCTTCTCAGGCGAACTCTACGAAGGGAAAGTCCCCACCAAGCCGAGCGAAGTGGTCGAGGTGCTGCTCACCAGGTCGAAGAAGCCGGAAGAGTCCGAGATCTATCAGCGCTACGCCCAATTGATGGGCTGGGTCGACAAGTTCCGCCGGCTGCGCGTCCGCACCAACGCCGACCAGCCGGACGAAGCGGCACGGGCCGTCGCCTTCGGGGCCGAGGGGATCGGTCTGTGCCGGACGGAGCACATGTTCTTCGGCCATCTCGACGAGATTCGCGAGATGATCGTGGCCGACACGAAGGCGTCTCGCGAGAAGGCGCTGGCCAAGCTGCTCCCGTTCCAGCGCGACGATTTCGCCGGCCTGTTCCGGGAGATGAAGGGGCGGCCGGTCACCATCCGCCTGCTCGATCCGCCGCTGCATGAGTTCTTGTCCGAGCATCACCTGCACGAGCAGCCCGGGCTGGCCGCCAAGCTCGCCAGGCAACTGGACGTCTCGCCCGAGGCGATCACGCGCCGCGTCGCGGGGCTCAAAGAGATGAATCCGATGCTCGGCCACCGCGGCTGCCGGCTGGGGATCGTCTATCCGGAGATTACCGCCATGCAGGCGCGGGCCATCTTCGAGGCGGCCTGTCAGGTGAAGAAGGAAGGCATCGACGTTCACCCCGAAGTCATGATTCCACTGGTCGGGTTCCTCGCCGAGTACAAGAACCAGGAGGCGATCGTCCGCGAGGTCGCCGACAAGGTGTTCAAGGAAAAAGGGGTCAGCATCGACTTCCTGGTGGGGACGATGATCGAGATTCCGCGCGCGACGGTTGTCGCCGACCAGATCGCGCAGTCGGCCGAGTTCTTCAGCTTCGGCACCAACGACCTGACGCAAACCACGCTCGGCATGAGCCGCGACGATTACGGCGCGTTCATCGGCTACTACCAGGAGCACGACATCATCGGCAGCGA
>DASPSM010000401.1:0-10972 GCA_035623955.1 Planctomycetaceae bacterium | reverse complement strand
ACGCTGCCGCAGTCGTTGCATTTGCCGCTCTTGCCCGCGGCGCTGTCGCTTACGCGGATCGCGCGCCCGCACTTTGGGCAGGCAAACCTGATGGTCATGGCCCGTGACCCCTTGGATTGCGTTCTACGAAAATATGAATTTTTAACGAAGACAAAGACCCAGCATGGAAAGCGGCCGCCGCAGAATCAAGAGAAATTGCGGCCGGAAGATCCCGGTAGCCTGGGTTGCCAACTCCTGCTTTGCGGCGTGGAACGATACGCCCCCGCCCCCTCGGAGCCAACGGCGACCGTTCGCGATTTCCACTTGATTGGCGCTTCCAACCCAGCCCGATGTTCGATGATTGTCGCGTAAAGTCTTTGTTCAACTGATATTGCGCCAGACTGGGTTTTCCTTCGCGAGATTTCGCTCATTTTTTGTCACGTTCGCCAATTGCACCGGTATTGGACGGGCCCCGCACTGGCAGTCAGTCGGGAAGCCGAAGCCCCTCCACAGTCCATGTGTCCAAAAGGTGCAGCATGTCCCGCCAATCGTTCGAGGTCAGCGACGATCGTGAAGTTTCGGTTGACGCCAAGCCCTCCGCGCCGCGTCGGCCCTGGTATCAAAGCCGCTGGTTCCGAGTTGCGTTCGGCGGTTGCATGTTGCTTGTAGGGCTCTGCAAAGGGCTGGTCCTCCTGACGGGCGCGACCAATTACGGCATGGTTCTCGAAGTCAATCACGCCGAGTTGTACTACACGGCGGCCGTCTCAAAGGAAGAGGCTCAGGCCCTGGGGGCCTACCTGGTGGAGGCGAAGGTCTTTGACGGCAGCCACATCAGCGTGCAGCTCACGCGCGAGGGACAAATGACGCAGGTGCGCTTCCCGCTGAAGCCAGGAGCGAACGTGGATGAGGCCTTCATCGCCTCGGCCCGCGAATTGGCCTCACAGATCTCGCAGAACGTCTTCCACGGCGCCCCGGTCGAGATCGATCTGTGTAACGAACAGATGAAGACGCTTCGAGCCCTCCTCCCCTCCGCCGCTTGACCATTCGGGCCGTCGCGCCCGCTGGTATTCACGGGGGCTCGCGATGATCGCCAGGTCTTAGAGCCTGGCAAGCGTCGGACCCTGCTCTCTGGTAAGATGGTTCCCGCAACGGACAATCAGGCAGGATCGTACCGGCGTACGACAAGGACGAAGGCGGCGCCCGGTCGGACCAATCACGAGCCGAGGCGCCCTCGAATGACCGTGTACGACGCAGAATCTCCCGTGCTCGAGCACGTGGCCGCTCCCGCTTCGCCGAGCCCCCCTTTGCCATCGATTGCGCATCGCGTGCGGTTCTTCACCGAGTCGGTGATCCGCGAAATGACTCGCGTGGCAAACCAGCACCACGCGATCAACCTCGGGCAGGGAATGCCCGACTTCGACCCTCCCGAAGAGGTCAAAGAGGCGGCCTGCCGCGCGATTCGCGACGGCGCGAACCAGTATGCCATCACTTGGGGCGCGCCCGTCCTGCGTCAGGCGATCGCGGCCAAGGCGCGCAGCTTCAACAACATCGATTGCGATCCCGACAGCCAGGTCACCGTCTGCTGCGGGGCCACCGAATGCATGATGGCCACCATGCTGGCGATCATCGATCCGGGCGACGAGGTCATCATCTTCGAGCCGTTTTATGAAAACTACGGGCCCGACGCGCTCCTGACCGGCGCGACGCCCGTTTGGGTGCGGATGCATTCACCCCACTGGCGGTTCGATCCCGAGGAGCTGCGTCGCGCCTTTTCGCCGCGAACCAAGGCCATCATCCTCAACACGCCCAATAACCCCACGGGCCGAGTCTTCACGAGAGAAGAGCTGTCGCAGATTGCCGAGCTGTGCCGCGAATTCAACGTCTTTGCCCTCTCGGACGAAATCTACGAATACCTGCGATTCAACGGGACGCCCCACATCAGCATTGCGTCGCTTCCCGGAATGGCACAGCGCGCGGTGACGATCAGCGGCCTCTCGAAGACCTTCAGCATGACGGGCTGGCGATTGGGCTACTGCATCGCGCCGCCAACGATCACGGCGGCGATTCGCAAAGCCCACGACTTTCTCACGGTCGGTGCGCCGCATCCGCTGCAGTTAGCCGGGGCCGCGGCCCTTGCCCTCCCGGCGAGTTACTACGAGCAGTTGCGAAGTGACTATCGGCGCCGGCGCGACATCCTCGTCCCGTATCTCCGCGACGCTGGTTTTGAACTCGAAGAACCGCAAGGGGCATATTACGTCATGACCGACATCGCTCCCTTCGAGAGCGGGCTCGACGCTACGCAATTCGTCCGCGAGATGATCACGACGGTTGGCGTCTCCGCCGTCCCCGGCAGCGCGTTTTATGCCTCGCGAGAGTCGGGGCGCAGCAAGGTCCGCTTCATGTTCGCCAAGCGTGACGAAACGCTGCACCAGGCCGGGGAGCGGCTGCTGAAGCTCCGGCACCACCTGCCACGTCGCTAAACCGCGCGCTACAGAGTGGGAATAGTGGCCAACAATCGCTGCGCCTCGGCGGCGATTCTGGTCCCCGGCGCGCCCGTAATCACGCGTTGAAGCAAATTCACCGCGGCCGGATAAACTCCCACGCGGATGAGGTTGCGGGCATTGGCAACGAGCGGTGCATAGCGCCGCATGGCCAGCGTCTCGGGATCTGTCCAGCCCGCGGAAACCCAGAACGGCCACCCGTTCACGAATTGAAGTGTGTTCGTGTTGGTGTTCGCCGGAGTCGTCTGATTCCCGTTTTGCGTCGACGGCTGCAGGTTTGTGCCGCTCGTCGGCGTCGTATTTGAGGCCCCATTAGCGGGCACTGTCCGACTCAGCGGGGCGGGCGCGCTCTGCGAGATCTGCGAACCCTTGGGCGCCGGCGCCGGAGAAAAGTTGTCGTCCAGCAGGTTGTTGGTGGAATGGCTCGACTTCGCCGACTTGCTTTTGCCGCTGAGCGTTCCCGGCGCGCTGCGGTCGTAATCTTGCACGACCGTCCCATTCTTTTTCGTGTAGCCGTGAACGTGCACCGAGTTTGTGGAGCTACCCGAAAAATCTCCCGCGGCGCCGTAACCGCCCGATCGGCTGCCCCTTGCGTGGCCGATGCCCCCTCTGCCATAAGCGGGCGGCGCGACGCACAGCAGAGTCAGAACCAGAATGGCGAGCGAAGTGCGCATGGCCTCCTCCTTTGCGAAAACCTGCGGCACCTTTAGTGTGCGCCTCCCGGGAGCGGAATTCAAGGATGAACGACCGTTTACCGGTTCGCGTCTTTCACAGATTTGCGCAGGGCCTGGTCGCTATCAGGACCAGACACCGTTGGCACACGCGAGGCCATCGGGCCGGCCTTCGCCGACAAGAGCCGCATGCGCGTTTGTCCGCGATGGGATGCGGCCAGCGGCCAGCTGATCACCGCGGAGAATGTTCAGGTTGCATCACGCGGCGGCACCTCGATGTCGTTGAGCAGCTTGGCGACGCTGCGCCAGAATTCCGTGCGCCCTTGCTCGAGCTCTTTCTTATTCTCGGAGAGTTGGACGACGAGAGCATCGGCGGCGGCGCGGAAGAAGTCGGAGATATTTCCGCGGAATCCTCTCGCCGCGGCATCCTGGTACTTTTTCAGCCGCGCTCTGTCCACGCTAAAGGACACAATGCGAAACTTGCGTTTGGGCACTCGCACCGGAGGGCGTGCCATACTGCCTTTTCGCTTTCTGCGGGAAGCGCGAGCCACAACTTGATCGGTTACCACGGACCAGACGCGCAGCTGTTGCAAAACGAATGCCAGCAAAGTCTCGGGCAGGCGACCGCTTCAGCACAGACTACAAATCCTTGCCCGCACCTTGAGGCTGCAGCCGCATCTTCCTGGCTTGCAGATGATAACTGGCGAGGAATGACTGAGTATCCGGCTTCGACTCGAATCTGGTCGGGCGTGTTTTGCCGCTCAGATCAGAGCAGATCTTGAGCGAACGCTTGTCTAACTCGTAGATGCCCTGGATGGTTTTGCCCTGATTCGGCCCTTTAGTCACGACAAAGGTGATCGTTTTCGGATTCGCGGAGTCGTCAATCTTGAACGTCCCCTCATCGACGTCACCGCCGACTGTCGCCATGTATTTCCCGTTCATAATCACAAGGTGGATCGACTTGCGGACCTTGTCGGGGTACGCCTCACCCGCCTTCACCGCCGAAACAGAGGCCCAACGGCCGTTCAACGCAGCCAGGCTTTCCTTGGAGGGATCCGCGCACAATCCGACCGATGCGGCCGAAACGACGATCACGACAGCAAGGCTCCTCACGTTCGACTCCCTCAGAAAGGTGAATGATCTTGGAGTTCCAACACGCCGAAACCCAGCTTGCCGGCACAAGCCAGAACGCGGCGTAAGTCATTTTCGGTTGACGAAGAAGAGCAGATCGGCAGTTGACACCGATTTGCGAAAATCCAACGGGCGCTCAGAGATCCGCCGGAGCGTCCCCAACCGCATTCACTGCATGAGGTCCCGGCGTTCCCGCGTCCTTACCCGCGATGGTCAAGTTGAATTCATAATCCGTGCGGCCCGGCTCTGTAACCTCAACCACGAAATCCTTGATGTCTTTGTTTTTTTCCGGGTCGTTGTAGAGATTCTTAAGACCATCAGGGCCACGGTAGCGTATGGGCGCGTCCGCCATCCCCCCTCCGCCTCCGGCCTTTTTGTCACGGCGAAATGCCACAAATCCGACGACATACTTCCCGAGCGGCACCCCGTCCCCTGGAAAATAGGTCATAAACTCGAAGCTCCCATTCGGGTTGCAACGCGTCAAATATTTCCTCGGCTTCTCGAGATGCTGCGGGTCGGTCAGGAAGATGAACAACTGGTCCGTGCCCAGCTGAGGTAAGCCATCGACGGTCACACGTCCGGCGAATTTGGCGACGGGTTCTTGGGCTTGGGCTTTGGGATTGTTCTTCAAGTATTCTTGCTCACGTGACGTCTGACGGCTGCACCCTTCCAGAGCGACAACTGCGAGGATGAGCAACGCTAGGGAGGTGAGCAAGTAAGCGGGCGCGCGGCGCGCGGCGAAACACATGGGTCGGCTCCGAAAGACGATGCGCGGACAGATGCGCCGAAAGCCGGCCATGGATCATTCCATGGCCGGCTTCGGCCAAATGCCTAACCACCGAAGGGTAAGCAATCCACAGTCGGACTCCGCAACTGGCCCTGCCTAGAATGACGAGTCAGCTACGGGCTTATGACCACGGTAGGTCAGCAGGCGACAAAAGACCGTGATGCCAAGGTTCTCGCTGACCATGCGAGCAGAACCATCGCACATCAGGACGCCGGCGGAACCCGGATGGAAGGAGTAAAAGTTCCGTGAGGCGCGGTTTGAACAGTTGATGGCGCAGATGGGCGTCGACGTCGGCGTTGGCGTTGTACCGCCGGTCCCGTTGAAATACTCCCCGCTAAAGACAATCCAATTATTGTCGATACAGGCCCAGCAGCCGCCGAAGTTGAAATGTGGGTTCCATTTTTGGCCGGGCGCCACGCCGCAGGTTTCGATCGGGGTCTTAACGCCGCGGACCCAAAGGTCGGGCTTGCCGGCGTTTTCGGCAAACAGCACCGTCGTCGACGTTCCATCGACAACCTGGTCGATTCCAACACCCTGAGGCTCCCAAAGACTGATCGGCCCTTCGCCCGAAGCTTCACGAACGCCACAGTTCTGGTACAGGTAGGCTCCGCCAAGAAGCAAATATTGTTCGTCGCAGGCTCCCCCACCCAGAACGGCGGCCGTCGATGCCTTATACGTATACCCCCCGTTAGGAACGTAGTCGGCCGCTCCGACGAGTTCGCAAGGAAAGGCGTTGGTGTTGAAGCACCAGACCCAACAGTTAAAGCGCTCTTGTTCGACGAACGGGTTGTTCGTCCGAGGCGCCGAGGGACAGACGTAGCTCGGAATGACTGCCGCTCCAGGGCGCTTATTGGAGCAGGGATCCAGGCACGGACAGGTGACGTTTTTTCCGGGGTAGGGAGGCAAGTTGCAGTCACAGGGAGTCCAAAGACAGGCCACAGGAGCTTTGTTGTACTGCTGGCCTGGATGCTCACAACACGGAGGGAGCATCGGACTATTCATGCAAATCCTCTGGTAGACGGTGTTCGCCTCCAAGAACGGTAACAGCTTCTCCTCTGCGAAATGGAGGTTCAGACAGCCGATGCAGATGTACCCATAGCAGAAGCAGGGTGGGGGCGGCGCATAGGCGCAGCGGCCCCAGCGATAAGTCATCCCCGGCGTAAATTTGTTGGCGACGTCGTGATAATTGTGCTCCGCCAGCCCGATCTGCTTGAGATTGTTGCGGCATTGCGTCCGTCGAGCGGCCTCGCGGGCTGCCTGCACAGCAGGCAACAGAAGTGCAATGAGGACCGCGATGATCGCGATCACCACGAGCAGCTCGATCAGTGTGAACCCGCGTTTCCTAAGTGTTCCCATGAACAGTCCCCCTATTCGGTGAAGAGAACGCCAAAAACTGGCTTGCCAAAAAAATAGCGCAAACGGTTCAGCACCATGAAGTTCTGACGGCACCTCGACCTTCGCTAAAGGACCATTAAGGCTGGATTAAATTTCTGTGTCAAATGAAAAAATAATTTTTATGCCAATAAAATGAGCATCATATGCAACTTTTTAAGCACTCGTCTGCCGTTCTTTTAGCAAAGAGAGTCAATCGACGGGGACGGCGGGGGGGTGCGCGAGACCATGACGCGGCTGCGATCGTTGCCAGTGGTCCAGACACTCAGGCGCTGCCGAGCTGGGCACCAAAGCACCGTTTACCGGATCGCGTCTTTCACCAAGTTCGCGCCGGGCTTTGTCGCCATGAGGACCAGGCACCGTTGTGGAGGAGGCGCCTCGAACACGAACGGCATTGGTCCGAAAAACGCCGAGTAAAATCCCGCCCCTGTCGGCCTCGACATGATCGAGATGGGCGGCCAAGGCGATGGGACGGTGACTGTGGTGACCAGCCGGGCGTACTCTTCGGGTACTGCGCGCGTGTCGGCATTGTCCTCTGGGACCGCGATCAGGTCCCCGACCTCCCATTGCGGATCGAGGAAGTCGACCTCGCGCCCGCCGCGCTTTTGCAGGTAGCACTGAAAGCCCCAGTGGCCCTCGAACCAAAGTCGCTTACCTGCGCTGGTTTCGGCGACGGAATTGGCCAGCTCTCGAGCCGAGTTGGCCCAGTTAAAGTCCGCGTAGGCGACCGCCAGGGCGACCAGGCCGGCCGGCACCAGCGCAAGTGCCGCGAATCGCGCGGTCCCGCAACGGCCGATTCGTCTGGCCACCAGAACGCCGATTGCCGGAGCCATCGGCAGCACGCTGCGGACATTGCACCCCCAATTCACGTATCCGGCAAAGACGTACGTGCCGAGGATCCACAGTGCGAGGACTGTCGAGATCGGGTCACTGCGAAGATGTCGGCCCTCGACCAGAGCCAAAGCGATCACGAGGGCTCCGCCCGTGATGAACAACGCGAGTTGCGCGGCCGCGGCCCACGTCATTTGATGGTGATATCCGATTTCCGCGAGCCCCGGCTGCCAGGCCACCTCCTTGAAGTAGACGGCAATCGCAAGCGCAAAAAACGCAGACAGCGCCAGGAAGCGCTTCGAAGCGATGAAAGGCAAAAAAAAGACAATGGGAAGAAACGAAGCGCCGGTGAAGCTCAGCGCGACGATTGTCTTGTTGAGCAGCGAGCCGCCCCGCTCGACGCCGACGGCAATGAAAGAGGCATGCAAGACATGGACAGTTCCATAAAGCGCCCACGTCCAGCACTCATACGTCGCAAAAATCGCTGACGGCACCAGCAGCCAGAACACCGCGCGCCAGCGGTGACGATCGACTACGATCGTGCACGCCACGAGCAGCGGCCAAAGGCTCAGCGCGAAATATTTCGTCAGGGCGGCCGCCGCAACCAGAATCGACGCAGCCGCCAGCCGGCTCGGTTTCGAGAGCCGCAGTCCGTCGATCCAGAGCGCGACAGACCAGACAGAGAAGCAGACCATGAGCGTGTCGCACATCACATTCGTGCTGGACGCAAGAAATCCGGGGCTGGCGAGTGTGACGAAGGCTGCAACAAGCCGGCTGCGAATGCCCGCCAGGCGGCACAGATACCACGCTCCGACGACGACGCCGACCGCGGGCAGCACAAAGGCTGCGTGAAGCACAACCTCCGACGCGCCGAATAGCGACGCGACGAGCGCGAGCAAGTAGCTCGCCACTGGTGGATTGTGCGTCGCCTGCCAGAGTGGCTGCCAGGTCCCATACCAATTGATCGAAAGACCGTACGCGTCGAGTGGATGCTCTCGAATCTGCGCGGCCCCCCACAGGAACAAGGGGTCGTCCGCACAAAACGCTTTATTGATGAAAATCGCCAGGCTCGCCGTGGCGACTGCGCAAAGAAGGGCTAGCTCTTTTTTCTGTCCCATCGGTCGTCTTTAAGAAAGATCCGGCGCGGCGAGCCATTGGCACGCGCCAGAGCGACGACGTTGGTTGCCGCATCGCTGCGGTCGTCCACTCGAAGGGAACACAACGCGCGACGGACGGCGCTCGGCGAACCCAGTCGATCGTGAAGGCCTGGCCGCACGACCGATGCCGCACCCGGGGCAATCTGCGTCCAAAGAAAAGCCGCCGGGGGGATTTGAACCCTCGACCTACGCATTACGAATGCGTCGCTCTACCAACTGAGCTACAGCGGCAAGTGTGAATCAAGCCATGTCGCAATCGGAATTTGCGACAACTCGGACGGCTGATTTGCGTTCGCTCGCAGCCGCTGAGTTACCCAAGGTGTTACCTCGTGACAGGCATTCTCGCATTTTCTTGGCCAACGACTCGGCCTCGATCTCGACGTAGAAACGCAGAGTCGTCTCGATCGATTTGTGACGCATGAGCTTCATCAACTCCTGCGGCATCAGT
Organism: Planctomycetaceae bacterium; assembly: GCA_035623955.1. GTDB lineage: Bacteria > Planctomycetota > Planctomycetia > Planctomycetales > Planctomycetaceae > DASPSM01. Next base: position 2,075 of record DASPSM010000401.1, on the reverse strand, counting down.
CGCCGCGCCCACCGCGTGCCGAATGCCCGCCGAAGGTCGTGGGCACTGGCGTACTTTACCTTGCCACGTCGGGAGACGACAACGCCAGCCACCACGCCGCACTCAGAGATCAGCTTGGAAACCGCGTCGAGGCCCAGGTCCCCGTCTCCACGTCGAGACTTCACCGGGAACACCCGGCCATACCGCTCCTCCGGCGGTACAGCCAAGAGTACCTCGGCGAACTCAGGCGCGACGGGATAGGTTCGATCCTCGTTACCCTTTTCCAGGTCGCTCGGAATCTGCAGGACCACCTCGTCGCCTGAAACGTCGACACGAATCTTGTCGTCGCGGTCCCACCAAAGCTCCAGAGCTTCGCCAAGCCGCATTCCGTCCCACCATAGACCGCGTAGGAGCCCCTGCAAACGCTCGACATGCAACGGGGCGGCTGGCTGGGTGTCGCTCTCGGCCAGAACACGCGGGACGGCCGCTAGCATCCGCTCGAACTCTTCGGCGGCGATCGGCCGGCCCTTCATCGGCGTAGTGGTCTTTGACTTCTTCGCCCGCTTGGGCTGAACGATCTCGGGAACCTCGACAAGCATCTTGAGCTTCTTGGCCCAGCGAAGCGATGCGAGCAAATAGGCCAGCGTTCCCTTGATGGTCGCCTCAGACAGCCCTACGCGCACCTCTGCCTTCGACGTCCTTTCGACCTTCTGCCCCTTCCGCTTTGCCTTCCTGGCCAGCGTGTCCTTCGACCATTCCGCCTCGCGGAGCTTCTTGGTTAGTTGGCTGATCTTCTCGGCTGAGAGATCGGCCAGCAGCACCACGCCAATGTGCTCTTCGACCGCGTTGAACATGGCCGAGACCTTGGCAGCAGTCTTTTCCGCCAAGCCGGGCACCACTTCATCCTCGTACCGCTCGCGGAATTCCGCCCAAGTCATCTTGGACGGCGCCTTGTAGCGGCCCTCATGCAGCTCGGCCTCCCATTTCGCCGCAACCTTCTCCGCTTCCTTCCGGGCCCTGCCACTGTCCCGCGGGATTTCAGTCGAACGCGTGACGTGCTTCCCGGTCACCGGGTCTTTGTAACGCATGTAGAGGCACTCGCGAGCGTAATCGACGACGTACACCCGGATCTGGTCGTTTTTCCTCACGGCTCGTCCTTCTTTGATTGCGAGACTGGTCGAAGCTCAAGGCCGAGCACTCGTGCGACCTTGGCGGCCGTTTCGAGTCGCATATCACGCTCACGAGACGCAAAACGGTCCAGGATGTCCGGCCGGATGCCGGCCAGTTTGCCGACCCTGTAGTGGGTCATGCCGGACCCCGCAATTGCGGCCCGCAGTTGATCAGCGATCGAGACTAGCTGTTTCTTTCTCATGGCTCGATTATACTCCGGATGCCATATCTGTCAACTGGCGTTTATTGACCTGATCCGCGGGTTCTTAAAATTGCTTACGTAGAATCGTTGGCTTAGATGGGACACCGGCAGGCACGCTCCCCTTCAGTGGTGATCCAATGACACGCGCTTGGGCATATTGCCGACTGTCAAGTCCCGCTCAAGTCGACCGAGGCAACCCTATCGTCGCCCATTCGCAGGCAATCATCCGATTTGCCGATTCGGTGGGCCTCGACCTCGGGCAGGTGGTCGTGCGAAACTTCGGTGAGTTTGGCCAGCACGAAACGCGCGAACGGGTCATCTTCGAGCCCTGTAGTGTGAAAACGAAATTTTTCGCTCGGCCGATTGCTTGCGAGCTGTCTCGACGCATGGAAGCGGGCGACTCGCTGATCGTGACGAAACTCGACCGCCTCGGGCGCAACGTGGCGGATTGCTTTCGAGCGCTCAGTTCGCTCTCGGCGGGCGGCATTGCGATCTACGTGCTGGAGTTCCAGGACAGCAAGGTGCCAATCCTCAGCGGTTCGAGCGGCAAGTCGCTGCTGGGCGTTCTCAAATCGTGCGCCGGGCTTGAGAGGAGCAGCCGTTCCGAACGCGTGCGCGAATGCAAGGCCGAGCGCCGAATGGTCGGTCTGAATCCCGGTGGTTTCCTGCCGTTCGTGCTGCGTCGAGAGATCCAGAATGGCAGAGAGGTGCTTGTATCAAACCA
>DASPSM010000385.1:0-3047 GCA_035623955.1 Planctomycetaceae bacterium | reverse complement strand
ACGCTGCCGCTCTTGATCGCAGTCCAACATGGCAAACGACGTCTGGAAGACGGAATGGAGCTCGAACGCGAATTCCTGAAGCGGGCCGGCTTGGATACTGATTCGTTCTCGTTCGGGGGAGGAGCCGGCGGAGCGCAGGCCGACTATACCACGCCGCGGATGAACGTCGCCTTGCTGCGATACATGTCGACTCGCCCCGATTTCCACGTCTTCGAGCGCGCCTTGCCAGTTCTGGGCGTGGACGGCACCCTTGCCGAAGATGTCCCGGCAGGAAGTCCGGCACGAGGAAAAGTGCGGGCCAAAACCGGCACGCTCTATTGGCGGAATCTGACCAATGGGCACTTTCTGCTCACCAGCAAGGCCCTCGCAGGCTACCTGACTGCGAAGAGCGGACGCGAACTGGTCGTTTCGTTCGTGGTCAGCGGCGTCCACATGGACAGCGGCGCGCAGACCAAAGCGATCGGCAAGGCGCTCGCCCACCTGTGCGAGATCGTGCACCAGGCGCTTTAGGACCTTGATTCCGTCGTTTCCAGCCGGGAGACGACTCAAAAGGGGACGGGGAGAAGAAAAGCATGATGCTCGAAGAGCACCCCTTTGCCGTGTTGCCCGATGAATTGCGTGAAAAAGAGCAGAAACACGTAAATAGTGAGCAGCGGCGCCATCGCCAGTCGGGCAAACCAGCGCGTCGCCAAACGGGCGCGCCGCTTGCGCTTCAGAGCGCGCCCGTAGGCCCAGCCCGTCACGAGCCGCGCCGGATAGATGCTGAGGATAAACACCAGCGTCACGAACCACATCGCGTCCTGCGGCAGCAAAAAGATCTTGAGTAAGTAGAGGGGCAGCGTCAGGACGTATGTCGTGATGATCGCAATCAGCCAGGCCAACGGCGCTTGACCAAACAGTCGTCGCACCTCGCGCAGCTCGAATAATCCTCGGAGCCGGTTCTCGCTGGCGAACCGCGCTTGCAGAAAGGGGAGCCACGACAGGACGGGGATGAGCAACAGCCCACCCACCAGCGTGACAATGATCTGCGGTCCTTCAGTCTTGCTCGCGAACGCAAACAGCGCGGTGGGAATGAAGAGCCACGCCAGCGCGCCGAAGAACCCACGCACCCCCAGCCAAAAGTGATAGCGCAAGCGCAGTGCGGAGACGAAAGCTCCGATTTCGGCCGCGGCACGGTCGGCATATCCGCCTTGGCGCAATTGACGAATTGCCCAACGCGCATTCTTGATGGGCCGCAAAAAGCAGCCGATCGATCCCCCGCGCGCCAGCGCAAGACAGAGGTGCACAGCGATGGCGACGGCCAGCGATGTGACGATCCAATCCAAACGCCTCGTGGCCGCGCTGGTGGGATCGATCAGTCCCGCGTCGGCCGCGGCATTCGCGAGTATCCGCAGAGGCAAGAGCCACAACCAGATCCCCAGGACGATCGATCCCAATCGTGGTGCGATGCTCAACAGGGGAAAGGCCCGTCGCAAGCGTCCCCCTCGTGCTACGCCTCCCTCGGCCTCGAGCAGGTAGCCGAGCACGAGAAAATTGACGATGGGGATCGCCGCCAAGAGCGCCAGAAGCACGATCAGGCTGACGATTCCAAACGCAGCGCGAACGCTCCAAGCAATTGCCCGCAGCGGGTGTCGCCAGGGAGACGTAGGGAATTCCGCAAGCCGCGCGCCACCTCGGTAGTCATCAAGAGGGGGCGCAGTCGCGGGGACGGGATCGACGAATTCCGCAATGGGCTGCGCGATTGCGGTCGCCCCAGAATCGGCTGACCAAGGCTGGGGCTCCCAGCCAGGTTCATCGCTGTGGTCGCGCGCGTCGATCACGGCTACATCGTCCTGAGAAGGAGCCTTAGTGTCCCGCCCCGATGTTACCAGATGCCCCACGCCGGCGATTCAACGCCCTGAGCGATCCTTCCGAGGACAATCGCTCGGTCCCAAGACGCGATTCGCGGCGAAACGCCAAAGATTCGGCCCGAAATGGCGTGACCGATGGTGTGCATCTGATTACAGGTCACTCCGGCCGAATCGCTCGCTTGCAACCGATTTCACTCAAGATTGATATACTCCAAGGCGAATTCCCCTTGTGGGATTCTTTGCGGCGCCCGGGCCGGGAGCCAAACCGTGGGGAAAATGCGTTTCTCGCGCGTGAAGGCGTTCGCCCTGCCGCTCGTCGTCGTGCTCGGCGTCTGCACGCTCGTCGCTTGGGCGGCGCACAGTCCGGTGGATTGGCGCCAGATCGATCCGGCGGCTTCACCAGCCGCGAACCTTCATTCTCCAAGCCAGCCTCCGGCCGACATCGCCGATGCGGTCCGCACCGTCGATCGCTATTTCGAATCGGGGTGGAAGGAGAATGGCAGCACGCCGTCCCAACCGGCCAACGATCTGCAGGTGCTCCGCCGACTGACGCTCTCGCTTTGCGGCACGATTCCTTCGCTGGAAGAGATCCGCGTCTTCGAATCCAATCGTTCGCCCGATCGCCTCGATCAATGGACGACTCGGCTGCTGGCCGATAGTCGGTTCGCCGATTACTTCGCCGAGCGTCTGGCCCGCAGCTTTGTCGGCAACGAAGGGGGCCAGTTCGTCATCTTCCGGCGGGATCGTTTTTCCGACTGGCTCCGTCAGCAGCTCAAAAAGAATACGCCCTACGACGAGATAGCTCGCGAGATGATCTCGGCGACCGGCCTGTGGACGGATCACCCCGCGACAAATTACATCACGGTGGCCATCGCCAATGGCCAGCTCGACGAGAACAAGCTCGCGGGGCGAACGGTCCGGGCCTTCCTGGGCCAGCGAATCGACTGCGCGCAGTGCCACGATCATCCGTTCGCGGAATGGAAGCAGGGTCAATTCCAGGGGCTGGCGTCGCTCTTCGGACAAACGCAAAACTCGCTGGTCGGAATCGAAGACAAATCGCAGAAAACGTACACAGTGGAAGATCGAAAGACGCTGAAGAAGCACGTCGTCGAGCCGGCCGTTCCTTTCCATCCCGAATGGCTGCCCGGCACGGGCACGCGACGTGAGCGACTGGCCGCCTGGATCACACATCCCGAA
>DASPSM010000381.1:0-8507 GCA_035623955.1 Planctomycetaceae bacterium | reverse complement strand
CGGCAAACGGCTCGCAATCGTGGTCGTCACCATCGCGAAGAAGGTGCCGATCAGCCGGCCGCCAATGTTCGCCGCAAAGCTCTCTCCGGTGCCTCGCAGGTGCATGGGATACGCGTACGGCAAATAATTTCCCCAAAAGCTGAACTGTGCCACGGTGAACAGGCCGCACGCGAAGATCCCGATGTGGGCCCAGGTGATGTGCGCCGATCCGACGTCGAAGAGCACGGTATTGTCGCGCGCCCCGAAGGCCCAAAAGACCAGGGGCATCACAATCAATCCGGGGAGTTGAAATACGCGCATCAGCGAGCGGCGACTGAGAATTCGCACGGCCAGGACCGCCAGCAAAAACCGCCCCAGCAGTCCGCCGATTTCCTGAACTTTTGCGTAGTCGGCCGCCGCCGCTTGTTCGATCGCCTTGAGCGCGGGCTCGGGCTTGCCCGCCACCCGGGCCGCCGATTTAGCCGCCTTCACGTCGGAGAAGCGCGGCACGATCTGCGGGAGCTGTTGAATCGCGCCAAATGCCGCCCCGTAACTGCAGGCGAACATGATCGTGGTCACGATCGTCGTTTTTCGCAGGCCGGGCGCGAAAATTTCGAGGATCGACGGACGACGCAGCGTGCCGGCCGCCCGCTTGGCCTGCCAGGCGGGCGACTCGGGGAGAAACGGGCGAATGAGGATCAGCGGAATCGCCGGAATCACACCGGAAAGCAACGTGTAACGCCAGGGCGCATGCGGATCGCTCACGGTTCCAAAAATCGAAGCGAGCGAGTGCGGAATCACCAGGCCAGGCATCCATGATTTGTCGGCATACGTGATCGCCAGCGTGTTGGCCCCCGCGACGAGCAATCCGCCGATCGACGAAAAGGCTTGCGTATATCCGAGCGCCCGCTCGCGCTGGTTGCGATCTTCGAACAGCTCGGCGACCCAGGCGACGGCGGCCACGAACTCGACGCAGACTCCGACGAACGTCAGGCAGCGCAAAACGAGCAGCATCCACAGCGACGTCGCGTAACCCGACGCGAAAGTCGAGAACGCGTAGAGCAAAATGCTCCACGTCAAAATGCGGCGTCGGCCCAGCCGGTCCGTCAGCCAGCCACCGAGAAGCCCGAAGATTCCGCCACAGACGGCCGGGATAAAAAACAGTCGTCCTGCCCAGTCACCAAACTGCGGTGTCCCCGGCGCGAGGTTGCCGAGTTCCTGCAACGCCGGCCGCACGATCAGCGGCAGCACCAACAGCACATAGATATCGAAGGCGAACCCGATCGACGAAATGATGCAGATCAGCCATTTGACAGAGGTAAAGCGAGGCTTTGCAGGAGCGGGGGCAGATGCCGTTGTCATCAAGTCACCGGTGAAAGACTCTGGGGGAGAAGCAGCTGCGTCGAAGCTCGCGGCTCGGCGGCAAACAGGGCTCCGATTTTAAATGACCCCGCGCGAATGTGCGACGCAGCCCTGGTTTCGCCGGGCTGGCCAAGTCGACTCGTCGGAACCACAATAAGAGGCCCTTTTGGCAGCCCTCGCGAGCGGTTTGAGAGCAACGATGGCTCCGCAGAGCGATCCCAAAGTCGATCGACCCGTGAATTCACCAACTAAACCGGAGAAGCAACGGGCCGAGCTTGGCCTCTGGGACGCCGTCAGCGTGATTGTCGGCATCGTCGTCGGTGTCTCGATCTTCAAAGTGCCGCCGGTCGTTTTTGGCAACGTCGGCGCGCCGTGGGAGGGACTGGCCGTCTGGGTCGTCGGCGGCGTTGTGGCGCTGCTCGGCGCCCTGTGCTACGGAGAGCTGGCGACGACGTATCCCGGCTTCGGTGGCGACTATGTTTACCTCACCCATGCCTATGGTCCGTCGGCCGGCTTCCTGTTTGCCTGGACCCGGCTGACAACGATCCAAACCGGCAACATCGCCGCCTTGTCGTACGTGTTCGCGGACTACGCGGTCCGGTTGTTCGGCTGCCAGCCCCGTGACGCGGTTTGGTTTGCCGCTGCCGCAGTTGTGGCGGTGACGGTGTTCAACATCCTGGGTCTTCGGTCGGGCAAGTCGCTGCAGAACCTGCTGACGGTTGCGAAAGTTGCCGGGCTGACGGGGCTGCTCGCGATCGGATTTTGGAAAGGCAACATGGCCTCCTGGCAGGCGAGCGAGCCGGCGGCCGGACCGGGAATTGGATTGGCGATGATTCTGGTGCTTTACGCGTACGGCGGCTGGAATGATGCGGCCCTCGTGACGGCCGACGTCCACGAGCCGCGACGCAACATGCCGCGGGCGCTGATCCTGGGGACGCTGCTCGTTACCGCGCTTTATCTGCTGGTCAACGTGGCGTTCGTCCACGCTCTCGGATTTTCGGGAATTCGCGGATCGCGGGCACCGGCGGCCGACGTCTTCGGACTGGCGCTGGGCGCGCAGGGAGCCGCCGGCATGAGTCTGCTGGTGATGGTTTCCGCGCTCGGCGGGGTGAGCGGCCTGATCCTCACCGGCTCGCGCCTGCATGCCAGCCTGGGGGCCGATTACCGGATATTCGGCTGGATGGGTCACTGGAACGCGCGGCTCAACTCGCCCATCCGCTCGCTCGTCGTGCAGGGGTGCGTGTCGCTGCTATTGATCGTCGGCGTGGGAACCGATTGGGGTCGCGATTCGATCGACCGCGCTTTGAGTGCGATCGGGCTGTCGCCGCTGCCCTGGGTCCAGTATGAGGGGGGCTTCGACACGCTGGTGGCCGGAACCTCGCCGATCTTCTGGCTCTTCTTCCTGCTGACGGCCATCTCCTTGCTAGTGCTGCGCGTGAGAGACCGAGCCCGCCCACGCCCCTTTACGACGCCCCTGTATCCCCTCGTGCCGCTGGTCTTCATCGCGGCCTGCGGCTACATGCTCTACGCAAGCGTGGCTTACGCGCGGGCGTTATGCCTGTTGGGAATTATCCCGCTCTTGATTGGGATCCCGCTGTTTCTTGTCAGCGGCCGGACGCAGGGCTCGGGCGAGGCGAGTAGTCACGGGTAATGGCACTGCTCCGGTTACGAAATATCACGTTCAGCTACGGCGGCGCGAGTCTGCTCGAGGGCATCAATCTCGAGATCCAGCCGGGTGAGCGGATTGGATTGATGGGCCGCAACGGAGCCGGAAAGTCGACCCTGCTGAAACTGCTCGAGGGGACTCTGCAACCCGATGACGGCACGATCGAGCGGGCGAGCGGAACCCGCATCGCGCAGCTTGCCCAGGAGGTCCCCGTCGGATCGGATCACACCGTCCTCGAACAAGTCGCCCAGGGCTTGGGCCCGCAAGGCGTGCTGGTGGCGCAAATGCTGCGTTCGGCGCCTCGCTTCGACACGTCTCGTGCGGCGTCACAGCACAACTTGCAGGACGTACCGCCCGGGCTCGACGCCGAATTGGCCTGGAAGCTCGAGCGGCGGATCGAGGACGTTCTGTCCCGGATGGACCTCGACGGATCGCTTTCGTTCGACACGCTTTCTTCCGGCATGAAACGCCGCGTCCTGCTCGCGCAGACTCTGGTCAGCGAGCCGGACACTTTGCTTTTAGACGAGCCGACGAACCATCTCGATCTCGATTCGATCCGGTGGATCGAAGATTTCCTGCTCCGCGAGCTGCCGACGCTCGTCTTCGTCACGCACGACCGCGTCTTTCTCCAACGAATTGCAACCCGGATTGTCGAGATCGAGCGGGCGCGCTTGTTCGACTGGACCTGCGACTATGCGACGTTTCTGGCCCGGAAAGAAGCGCTGCTGGCGGCAGAGGCCCAGCAGGAAGCGCTCTTCGATAAGAAGCTTGCCGAAGAGGAGGTCTGGATCCGGCAAGGCATCAAGGCTCGTCGGACGCGCAACGAAGGCCGCGTCCGCGCTCTCGAGCGAATGCGCGAAGAGCGTCGGGCTCGCCGCGCTCGCGTCGGCACCGTGCGATTACAAACGCAGGAGGTCGAGCGCTCCGGCAACCTCGTGATTGTCGCCGAGGGAATCGGGAAACGCTTCGGCGGGCGGGCGATTTTGCAAGACGTCGCGGTGGCGGTCTCCCGCGGGGACAAGATCGGAATCATCGGCCCCAACGGCTCGGGCAAAACGACCCTGCTCAGAATTCTGCTCGGGGAGCTAGAGCCCGATCGTGGCACCGTGCGGCGAGGAACCAATCTGCAGACCGCCTATTTCGATCAGCTGCGTGCCCGACTCGACGAGGAAAAGTCGGCCGCCGAAAACGTTGCGGACGGGAACGAGACGGTGCTGTTCAACGGCAAGCCTCGCAATGTGCTCGGCTATCTCCGCGACTTTCTCTTCTCGGGCGACCGCGCGCGGAGCCTGGTTCGTTACCTTTCCGGCGGCGAGCGGAACCGCCTGCTTCTGGCGAAGATGTTTGCTCAACCGGCCAACGTCCTGGTCCTCGACGAGCCGACCAACGACCTCGATGCGGAGACGCTGGAGCTGCTCGAGGAATTACTGGTCGATTTCCCCGGCACGCTGCTGCTGGTCAGCCACGACCGCGCGTTCTTGAACAACGTGGTGACCAGCACCCTCGTGTTCGAGGGAGAAGGGCGGGTCAAGGAATACGTTGGAGGCTATGACGACTGGCTCCGCCAAAGGCCGAGCGATCCTGTCGCGGCCGGGCCGGAGAGCCCAAAATCCGAACGCCCACGACCGCGGGCCGATCAACCGCGAAAGCTGAGTTACAAAGAGCAACGCGAGCTGGAAGAGCTGCCCTCGCGGATTGAGCTGCTCGAAGCCGAGCAAGGCGCGCTGCACCAAAAACTCGCCGCCCCGGAATTCTACCGGCAGGCCGGCTCGGAAATCGCCAAAGTGACCGTTCGGCTCGAGGAACTCGACCAAGAGCTGCACAACGCGTACGCCCGATGGGAGGCCCTCGAAAGTCGCTAGGATCGGTCGCGTTCCAATCGAGACGCCTGCGAACCCGACACTTGCCATTTGTGTCGCTAACGCTTACTGAGCGGCGTACGCATTAGACTAAAACGAGCCGCGCACACAGTAAGCGGTTGTTTTGCGTTCGAAGCAATTTGTTCGTTGAGTGATGAAACACAAAGGACCATCGCGCAAGCAGTTGGAATCACTCTGCGCAGAGGTTAATCCGGACGATGGTCTCGATCCGAAGGTCTTCTCCCGCCGGTCCAAGAGACCCTGGCCATCGCGGGAAAAAAATCCCGTTCACCGGAAGACGCTGCAACTCTGCAGCCAGGTCGCCGACACGCTCAACCTCGTGCTCAGTGGTGAGTGTGCCGACGAGGTGCTGCAGTGCCTGCAAGTCGTATCCGTCACGCCGGCTCCGAACGCCGCGCAACTTCTGGTACTGGTGACCGCATCGGGCGACCTGGCTCCCGACCCAGCCAGGGTCTTAAAGCATCTGGCCGCCGCCAGTGGACGTCTACGCACGGAGGTCGCCGGTGCGATCGTGCGGCGGAGGGCTCCGACACTGGTGTTCCAATACCTGGGTGCGCAGCGAACAAAAGAGCCGCGCACGAAGTAAGCGGTTGCCCTCCCTGCCAGCCCCATCTTCGGCCCTCGATTTTCGGAAGGAGGGTACGCGATTACTTCGGTGCGGCTCTTTGTGTGCTCGCGGCCCCGCTACTTCGATGCGGCCCCTGCCGAATCTGCCCCGCTGTTTGCCGTCTCGATCTCGAGCACCGCTCGGAAGCCCCAATCGGGACGGCGGAACGATTCGACTCCATAGGCGCGGTAGCGGGTCCCGCCGTCGTGCGTGAACCCGCCGCCGCGCCCGACGTGATACGTGCCCACGCGCGGACCCGTTGGATCATCCACCACGGTTTTGTCGTACTCGGCAGCCCACCAATCGGAACACCATTCGGCGGCGTTTCCGAGAGTGTCGTAAAGCCCAAAGTTGTTGGGAAGAAAATGCCCGACGGGGCTTGTGTAGACGTATCCGTCCGATGTCTCTACATCGTCGTCCCAGTGGGGAAAGACGGCCTTGGCCGAAGCGTCGTCGACGTTGGCGATCTTCGTGGCCGCTTGCGGATCATTTCCGTTCAGAAAGCGGGTCATTGTCCCTGCTCGACAGGCGTATTCCCATTCGGCCTCGGTCGGAAGGCGGTACTTTTTCCCTTCTTTGAGGCTCAACCATTGGCAGAACGACCTCGCGTCGTTCCAAGTGAGCTGGACGACAGGATGATCATCTTCCTGCGGAAAGCCGGGCTCTCGCCACGTGTATTTCTTGTTTGGCTCCCATTTCGTGCGACCTGGACCCCCCAAGTCGTCCAGCCGAACTCCCCCATCTCCTAGCTCGGCCAGCGTCTGGAATTTGGTCGCGGCGACAAACTTCGCAAACTGGCCACGAGTGACCTCGTACGTGCCGAAGTAGGACGGTCGAGTGATGCGGACATGATGCCCCTCGAAAGGGCCCATCATGTATTCGCCGGGCGGAACTAGCTTGAACTTCATTCCGATCGTGTTGGTCGCTTCGATCGGCACATTGAGATAACTCGCCCACGCTTTCTGAGCCTTCTTGGCCTCGAGGTCATTGAACGGAAAGGCCATCAGCGGCGGGGCCGGGGCCAGAGCCAGCACCGGCTGACTCGCTTTCGCACTCGATCCCTGAGGTTCGATGGACAGGGGAGCGCCTCCCAAGAGCGCCGTGACGGTCGATCCCGCCAGCGAGATCTTCACCGCTTGCTTGTTCCCCTTTTCGAGCGTGAACGTGCCCGTTTTGAATTTGAGATCGCCGCGGGTGATCGTCAGCTCGTGTTCTCCAGGGTCGACGCGGATCTCTTCGCTGGCGGGCCCCGTCAGAGTGAGCGTCGAGCCGCGGACGGCGACCTGCACTCCGGGATCGCTGATCTGGATTTCCAACACAGTCTTTCCCACGCGCACGTAAACAACGACCGCCGCCAGCAACGCGATCGCCCCGGCGGAGCCAAGAGCCCACCAAACCCACGGTCGTCGCGGCGGCTCAGGCGATCCGGGTTTCAGCGCGGCGCGCCTTTCGACGTCCGCGGGATTGCGGAGGATCGATGCCAGCTCTGCCGCAACGGCGGCCAGCGACAGGAATCGGTCGGCGGGGTTCTTGGCCAGCATCTTTAAGCAGACGGCATCGATTCGCGGATCGAGGCCCGGGCGGAAGCGGCTGGGAGGCATCGGTTCCCTCGCGAGGATCTGCCCCATCACGGCGGTCAGCGAGCCTTCGAATGGAACCTTCCCGGTCAACAGTTCGTACAGGATTACTCCGAGTCCGTACTGGTCCGCAGCTGGACCAACCTTCGACGGGTCCCCCTCGACCTGCTCGGGCGACATATAGGCGGGCGACCCCAGGATCGTGCCGGTCTGCGTCAGCCGCACGTCCTCGCCGGTCCGAATCTGCTGCGCGAGTCCGAAATCCATGATCACCGGCTCGCCCTGGGAATCGACCATGATGTTGGCCGGCTTCAGATCGCGATGGACGATGCCGCGGTCGTGTGCGGCCTGCAGCGCTTGGGCGATCTTGCCGATGACGATCAGAATCTGCCGTTCGGTCTGCGGCACCGCGGGTTTGATGAACTCCGAAAGGGACTTCCCCTCGATGTACGCCATCGTGATGTAATGCGTCCCGTCGATGTCGCCCACGTCGTATACGGGGCAGATGTGCGGGTGTCGCAACGTGGCCGCCGCTCGCGCCTCGCGATAGAAGCGTTCGAGTAATTCCTGCTCGGAGTCGTCGGTGAACTGGGGTGTCTTGAGCGCGACCTGTCGCAGGAGTTGAGTGTCTTCCGCGAGATAAACCGTCCCCATCGCTCCTTGCCCGAGCGTGCGGAGAATCCGGTAGCGACCGAATTGCCCCGACAGCGGGCCCACTTTCGGTTCGTCGCCGACCGCCGATTGCCGGGGGGCCAGAGTTTCGGCCGCCTGATGACGGAACGACCCGGTGGAGGCCTGCGAAACATCCTGGAATGACTCGGCGGCGAACTTGCGGAGTGCGTCTTCGGTCTCGATGAACTGCCGCAAGTCATCGGCGATGTCCGCGTGCTGCTCGAAAAATGTTTCGCGGTCGAGCGGCTCATGACGATCGACGCGATCGAAATAGTCTTCGAGCGCCGCCTGGACCCGCGGATCGTTGGGCTTTGCCGGAGGTGTTGATTGGGCTGGATCGTTCATCGCTCGACTTCCGCGAGGCCAAAATCTGGTTGCGACAAGTCGACTCGTTCTTCCCGACGCACCGCGCGGCTTCGCGAAGCTTGATGATCGAGGATCAGCGGCCCCAATGCCAGTTTACCGCTGCAGACGCGCAAGTAAGAACGCCCGGATGCCCAGGCGTTCTCATGGTCCGCTCTACGTGCGGCCGACAGTGCGGCTAGCTGGCCACCGAGGGAGCAGGCGTTGGCGTGTCACTGTTCGAATCAACCGACTGCTGCGAACTGATCTCACTTGGATCGTCGACTGTCTGGGCGGGATCCAGTGGCGCAGGCGGCACGACCGGAGTCACGGGGTCGATCACTTCGGTTACGTTTGGCGTGACGGTAGTGACGGGCGGGAAGACGCGTTGAGTCACCGCGTTCGAGTAGTAGTACGAAGGT
>DASPSM010000360.1:0-2351 GCA_035623955.1 Planctomycetaceae bacterium | reverse complement strand
CTTCATCACGAGGCGGACTTTGCGTAGCGCCGAGATGTCGCGTGTCGGATCGCCTTCGACGGCGATCAGCTCGGCGAGCAATCCTGGCTTGACCGCGCCCAAGCGGTCGTCGAGATGCAGCACTTTGGCGTCGATCGAGGTCGCCGACTTCAGCGCCTGCACCGGCGTCATGCCGTAGTCGACCATCAGCTCCAGCTCGCGCGCGTTGTCGCCGTGGGTAAAGACGCCGACGTCGCTGCCGCTGGCGATCGTGACGCCCGCGTCGAGAGCCGCCTTGAAGCTGGCGCGCTTCGCCTTGATACGCGCGGGCTCGGGCTGCTTGCCTTTGTGCCAGCCGCGGTACTGCAAGATGGCTTCGCCGGCCGAGAGCGTGGGGCAGAGCGCGACGCCTTTTTCGGCCATCGTCTTGAAGACTTCGGGCGTGCTCTCGTCGCCGTGCTCGATGGTTTCGACGCCGGCCAGAGTGGCGCGCCGCGCGCCTTCAGCCGTTGTCGCGTGGGCCGCGACCGGACATCCGGCCGAACGGGCCGTGCCGACGATCAGCTTCAGCTCGTCGATCGAGAAGGTGGGTTGCGCCTGGTTGCCGGGTCCCCAGCGATAGTCGGCGTACACTTTCACCCAGTCGGCTCCGGCGCCGATCTGACTACGCACGACGCGCACCAGGTTGGCGGCGTCGGCCTCTTCCGCTCCTTGCGGGACGGGAAGGTGACTGTCGGTGCGCTTCGGGCCATAAGTTCCCGTAGCCACGATCGCCCGCGTCACGACCAGCATTCGCGGCCCGGGAATGATGCCTTTCTCGATCGACTGCTTGAGTCCCACATCCGAGTCGGCCGCCCCCTCGGTCCCCAGGTCGCGGACGGTGGTGAAGCCGGCCAACAGCGTGGCGCGAGCGTGCTGCGTCGCCCGACAGACGCGTTCGGCCAACGATTCCTTCAGCACCTGGTCATCCCACGACGTCTCGTCGTAGGGATGCAGGAACATGTGCGAATGGGCCTCGATCAATCCGGGGAGCAACGTCATGCCGGGCAGCTCGACGACCCGGGCCCCTTCGGGAACTTTCACCTCGCTCTGGGGTCCGGCCTGTTCGATCCGCTCGCCACGGACGACCACGATCCACCCGTCGTGGGGCTGATCGTTCACGCCGTCGAACACACGGGCCGGCTTTAGAACGAGCGGTGCAGGGTCGGCCGACCAGGCTGGACCAGCGCCGACAAAGATCAGGGCGGCCGTCAACAGAATCCGCATGGGAGCCACTCCAGAAGTTCCGGGATTATAGCTCGTTTCGGCGCGCGAAGCGGACACTCCGGCGATACGATCTTGAGGATGGCCGCGAAGACCTGGGAGAAAGATTTTCGTTACGCCGCGATTCAGGCCTCGATCCGCGCGCTCTCCAAGCAGCACCTGCCAAGGGTGCTCTGAGGCTAAGATCGCCGACCCGCCGACGAAATACATTCTGGGCTTGCGCGCTCGGTTTCGATTTGATGGGCTCGTCCAGCAGCTCGGCCGAAGTCGCCGGCAGTCGCGTCTCGAGCGTCAACAAGCGTTACAGTGATTCCGCGGCGGCCCTGGTGCCTGAATTTGAACGGGCGGCAAATGAAGTGGGAGGTCGTTGAATGAGCCAGAGCAGCGGACCGGCAGTGGCCATCCGCGGCGTCACGAAAACGTTCGGCGCCCACAGGGCCGTCAACGATTTGGCTCTGACGGTCCCGCGCGGAAGCGTCTATGGCTTCATCGGGCCCAACGGCTCGGGCAAGACCACGACGCTGAGGATGATCATGCACATCCTGCTACCCGACTCGGGCGAGATCGAAGTGCTGGGCGAGCGCACGACCCGGGCAGCCAGCGACCGCGTCGGGTACCTCCCCGAGGAGCGCGGGCTTTACAAATCGATGACTGTTCGCGACGTGCTGCGATTCTACGCCGCGCTCAAGGGAATGCGGCTCTCGCGGCCGGCCATCGATCAATGGCTCGAACGGATGGACCTGGCGGAATGGGGGAGCAAAAAAGTCCAGGCCCTCTCAAAGGGCATGGCGCAGAAGGTCCAGTTCATTGCAGCCGTCGTGAGCCGTCCGGAATTAGTCCTTCTGGATGAGCCGTTCAGCGGATTGGATCCCGTGAATCTCGAAGTGTTGCGCGCCGCCGTGCTGGACCTCCGCCGCGAGGGCACGACGGTGATCTTTTCGACTCACGATATGAGCATGGCCGAACGGATGTGCGATTACATCTTCATGATTTATCGGGGCAACAAAGTGCTCGACGGCACGCTCGACTCGATTCAGGCCGCCTACGGCAGCGACACGTTGCGGGTGCGGCTCAACGGCGACGGTCGTGTGCCGCCCCATTTGCCTGGC
>DASPSM010000352.1:0-2243 GCA_035623955.1 Planctomycetaceae bacterium | reverse complement strand
ACCTTCGTTGCCCTGATGACGCCGCAAGGGCACGAAGCCGTGCCCGATCAGTTCTGATGTCAGTGCCGACGGATTAGAAAGCCAAGAAGGGGCCCTCACCCTGCCCTCTCCCATCGGAATGGGAGAGGGTTTCAGAAGCGCTCTGGAGACGGAATCTCTCCGCGTCTTTGAGAGAGTGGAGTTGGAATGGCACGTGCGCCTCTCTGTCACTGCGCTCGCGAGCGCAAGATGCCATGGGGTATCGCAGCGATGCTCATTTTCGTACTGTCCTTGGGCTGTGAAGGACGCCAGTCCACGGCTCAGCGCCTCGGACAAGCTTACAAAAGCGCCGGAATGGACCCGGTGAAGGCCTATCCGCTAGGCGGGAAGATCACAGTCGACAACGAGCCTCCCGACGCGAAGTCCCAGACGGCGCGCCTCGTGGCGATCGCCTACGACGCCGGGAAGCCCGACGTTAAAGCAAAGGGCAATGCCCGTGCCTTCGTCAAACCGGATGGGTCGTTCGAATTGCCACCGTTACCGCCTGGCAAATACGTGATGCTCTTTGCGCAGCTCGGCTACAATCCCAGGGTGGGCTTCTTGGGGCCCGACGGACTCAAGAATCTCTACAACGACCCCGACGTCAACTCGAAAAAATCGGAGTTCGTCGTTGAGCATCAGGCCCCCGGCAGGACGGACTACACGTTCAACCTGTCGGTGGCCGGCGAGACTCCGCCTGCGGCACCGGGGCCGAAAGCGTTCGTCGGTTCGGGGCCGCAAGCGCGAATGACGAAGCACGAATGACGAGGGAAGCACGAAGTACTAAGCACGAAACGCAAGCGTATTTCTTTTGGTCATTCAGGCATTTGGTCATTCCTTCGTCATTCGTGCTTCGTCATTCGTACTTCAGAGTTGCACTCATCCAAGAAAGTTTGCTATTCAGACGAATCGTTCCGGGCCGAGGGCCACGTTGGAGCTGTTCATGCAAGTCCCCCGTTTTATCGTTGTCTGCCTGCTGATCGTGGCGCCGGCCTGCCTGCGGATGCTGACCTTCGAGTGGAACGTCGTGCCGATCGGAGCGCTGGCACTCTTTTGCGGCGCGCATTTCCGTAATCGCGCGCTGGCGTTTTCGATTCCGCTGGCGTCGATGTTTCTGGGCGACATCCTGCTGGCCGCGCAGGCGCACGACCCGAAGCTCTACCTGTTCCATACGCTGATGCCCTTCGTCTACGGCTGCTACGTGCTGAGCGTGGCGATGGGGATCGGCCTGCGGGGCTATTGGGACCGCCTGGACGATGGGATTGCGGACCGGCAGAGCGAACCGAAGACGGGCCCCTTCCGCAAGTTTCCGGGGCTGCGAACGCGGGTGCTGCCGATCGCCTCGCTGACGATCGCCGGCTCGATCCTGTTTTTCCTCGTCACGAATTTCGGCTGCTGGCTGCTCGACAACGCCTATCCGAAATCGTGGGCCGGACTGCTCGAGTGTTACATCGCGGGCATTCCCTTCTTCCGCGGCACCCTCGGCGGCGACCTGGTCGGCTCGGCCATCCTGTTCGGCGGCGAACAATTGCTGCGGCATGACGCCAGCACGGTTGCGGAAGCAGAGCGGTTTTGACGCCCGCTTCGCGCTGAGATCAAGCGATGCCTGAGCCGCGAATCGTGTCGTTGATCGCCAGCGCGACTGAAATCGTCGCGGCCCTCGGTTTCGCGAAGAACCTCGTCGGCCGTTCGCACGAGTGCGATTTCCCGGCCGAAGTCCTCGCTCTGCCGGCCTGCTCGGAACCGAAGATCGACGTCCACGGCACCAGCCGCGAAATCGACGAGCGCGTGAAGTCGCTGGCCGCCTCGGCGATCTCGATCTACCGCGTTTTTCCCGAAGTGCTCAAGCGGCTCAACCTGACGCACATCATCACGCAGACGCAATGCGAAGTCTGCGCGGTCAGCCTCAAAGACGTCGAACTGGCGATGGCTGACATGATCGGCGTCGAGCGGCCGCCGCAAATCGTATCGCTGGCTCCGATGGCGCTAGCCGACTTGTGGAATGACATTCGCGCGGTCGGCCGATCGTTGGATGCGGCCGAAAAAGCCGAGACCGTTGTTGCGGCGCTAGAGCATGAACTCCATGCGATCCGCGCTCGGGCGGCCTCCGCCCGGTCACGTCCCTCGATCGCCTGCCTCGAATGGATCGACCCGCTGATGTCGTGCGGCAACTGGGTCCCCGAGCTGGTCGACATCGCGGGCGGTCGCAACCTCCTGGGCGAAGC
>DASPSM010000341.1:0-9515 GCA_035623955.1 Planctomycetaceae bacterium | reverse complement strand
GTGCGCGCGGCCGGCAAAAATGACGTCCGTTAACTTTGCCGACTCGCGATGACGCTGGGTGATCGGTGCGGCCGGTTCGTCCGACGCGGGGAGAGCGCCGACGACTTCGACGCGCGCGGCGGTGATTTCGATCTCGCGCCCCTGATGCCGATAGCCGTACAGCTGCTCGTGCAGCTCCTCGTATCGCGCGGCGAAGTCGCCGTTATCAGGCAGGGGGACATTGAGCGCCGCCTCGACGCCCCGATAGCGCAGGTCAAGCGAGCGAATCGGCGCTGCGATATTCGCGAGGGCCACTCCGTCCGCGAGGACTTCGCTTTGGGCCGTCTCTGCGAGTTCCCGCCAGAGCGGCTCAAGTTCGGCCAGTGCTTGCCGGGAATAGGGCCGGAGCACGGAGCGTTCGCCGTAGCGGCGAACGTCGGCCAGTCCGATGCCGTAAGCGCTCAACACGCCGGCCTGCGGCGAGCTGAGGATTTTGCGAATTCCCAACTCGCGGGCGACCGCGCAGGCGTGTTGCCCACCCGCTCCGCCGAAAGCGACCAGGACATAGTCCGCCGGGTTGTAGCCTTTGGCGACGGAGATGCGGTGAATGGCTCGCGCCATGTTGGCGTTCGCCACGTCGACGAAACCCTGCGCCAGCTCGGTCGCGGAGAGTCGCCGGCCGTTCGAGGCCTGCGCGATCCGCCGCGAGAGTTCTTCGATCCGCTCGCGCGGGGCCCAGGTATCGAGCGGGAAGGGGAACCGCGCCGAGAGCAGCTTCCCGAGAATCAGATTGGCGTCGGTCACGGTGAGTGGGCCGCCGCGCCCGTAACAGGCGGGCCCCGGATCCGCGCCCGCGCTGGCCGGGCCGACGACCAGCTTGACGCCGTCGAAATCGCAGATGCTGCCCCCGCCCGCGGCAACCGTTTCGACCGCGAGCATCGGGGCGACGATGCGGACGCCGGCCTTTTGCACTTCGAACTCGCGCTCGTACTGGCCGGCGAACCGCGAGACATCGGTGCTCGTGCCCCCCATGTCGAAGCCGATCGACCGATCGAAGCCGGCGCGCTCGGCGACGCGGGAGAAGCCGATCACGCCTCCCGCCGGCCCCGACAGAATGCTGTCTTTGCCGACGAAGCGACTCGCGTCGACGAGACCGCCGGCCGACGTCATGAGCTTCAGCCGCCCTGCGCCGAGCGCGCGGTGCAGTCGTTCAACGTAGGCCCGGAGCACCGGATTCAAGTACGCGTCGACGACCGTCGTGTCGCCGCGCGAGACGATCTTGATCAGCGGCGACAGTTTGCTGGACGTGCTGATCTCCGCGAAACCGACCTCGCGCGCAATTTGTTCGACCAGCTCTTCGTGCGCAGAGTTGGCAAATGCGTGCAAAAGACAGATCGCCAGCGATTCGATGCCGTCGTCCCGCAGACGGACGAGGGCCTCGCGGATCGAAGCCGCCGACGGCGCGCGCAACACCGCTCCGAACGCGTCCAGCCGCTCGTCGATCTCGGCGACGGCCGAGAAAAGCGGTTCGGGCTTTTGGATCTCGAGGTCGAACAGACGTGGCCGGTCCTGGTTGGCGATCTTCAAAACGTCGGCGAAACCCTGCGTGGTCACGAAAGCCGTTCGCGCGCCGGTGCGAGTCAACAACGCATTGGTGCCGCGGGTCGTTCCGAGCTTGACCACGACCGGCGGGATCGGCTCCTCGAGCCGCAAGCCGAGCACAAGGCGGATCGCCAGCAGCGGGGCGTCTTCGCCGGAAGCCAGCTCGAAGCGGGTCCCCGGCTCGAGCGGTCGCGAGACGGGCTGCGCGAGCGTGAAGAGGCCAGCCTGCCGATCAAACGCGGCGATCCGCGCTTGCTGCAAGATCGTTCCTGCGGCGTCAGTGAAGCGAACTTGGTAGCCGTTCCAGAAATCGGTGGGGTCGCCCCGGCGTGCTTCGTCGAAAAAGCTCGCTGCGGTCGGCTTCAGCCGGACGATGCCCTTCGTCACGCCCGAGCTGAGAACCTTGCGAGTGAGCAGGTGACCGTCGGGCGCGCGGGCCAGGCAATCGGTAAACGTGCCACCGACGTCGATCCAGAATTCCCAGTCGCTCATGGCTCGGGGGTGGCACCGGACTTCGGCGAGCTCAATTGAGTCGCGGCTTGTCCGCCAGTGCTGATGCTCTTCGGCGCGCCCGGTTCCTCCGCGTGATTGAGCGCGGCTGGGCCGCGGACCGGCTGCACCCAGGCCTGCTCGAAATCGCCGATTTCGGAAGGATTCGGGTGATGCTTGTTCGAGCTGATGTGCGCTCGGACGTAAAGCTCGTCGCGGCCGAAGCGGTAACTCGCCTTGTCGCCGTAAACGGTCTTGAAGGTCACTCCGATGTCCTCGCTGTAGTGACGCGTGGCGCGAATTTCCTTTCCGGATTCGTCGCGGATCGGTTCGCTCGTCCGGTTGAAGTTCGAGCGCGTGCCGATGAAGTCGATCCGGTAACTCACGGCCGGCTCTGCCTCGATGGCGATGTCGAGCCCTTCCGGGCCAGAGACGAGCTCCCGCAGCTTCACTCCGCAGCTGGCGTAAAACCGGCCCGCCTCCATCGAAGCGATCAGCGCTTCGGGCGTCAATTCGGGCGCGAGGACCATCACCCATCCGCGACCGGGCTCGGACCCGCGGCCGGGGATATGGTGATACCGGTGGGCGTCGTCGGTTGCCAGGGCGTACATCATCGGCAGATTGAGGTCGCCCAGTCGGTTGGCCAGGATGATATCCCAGATCCGATCGGTCGAAGCGTGCAGGTTGTCGCCCGAATTGTGAACCGACGGGTGGCCGCTATAGACCTCGAAGAAGTTGGCCCCCCGAATCCGCATCACGTCTTCCGCGGTGAGACCATAGTAATAATTCGGGTGATTCAGGTGCGCGAGGATCGGCTTGCCCGTTCGCTCGCGCTGGGCAATGACGGCGTCGAAATTGTTCTGAAGGGTGTCGGGCACGCTCTTTCCGCGCATCGGAGGAATCGCTTCCTGCACGTTGTAAGCGTTGATGTGAATCTGCGATCGGCCGAACAGGTCGGAGATCTCTTCGCCTTGCATCAGCAAGAAGCGACCCGGCTCGCCGATGCGCTTGTTGACCTCGTCGAATGTTTTGAGCCGAATTTCGTGACGGCCATCGACGGTCCGCTCCTCGACCCAGTCTTTCGGGAAGCGGGCCTTGAGCTTTTCGAGCGCGGCCGGCGGACTGCCGTTCTGGCTCACTTTGACCCATCGCTCCGATTTCGCGAGCCGGTTGTGATCGGTGAAGCAGACGAAGTCGTATCCGTGGTCCTTGTACCACAGGCCGACCATCTCGAGGTAATCGTCGCCATCACTCCACATCGAATGCGTATGAAGGTTGCCGCGATACCAGTGGAGTTTGCCGTCGGAGGCCAGGCGGGGGGAAGGGGTCGCTTGGGCCGCCGAACCCTCCCCGGGTCTTTGGGAGAGATCGAAGACGATGAGCCACCCGCAGATCCCGAGGGCAAGCAATCCCTCAAAGGCCGATCGCGGGGCATTGGGCGGTCGCCAGGAGCGTGAGCTCAACATCGGCATTCCATCAACAGGATTGCGGTCTTGTCAAAAATACCGCCTGAGCACACCGCACAAAAGCCCACGGAACTCTGGTCTGCTTTGATACTCGTCGCCAGGGCGCCCGGTTTAAAAGGGGTTTAACAGGTCCTGGCCCCGCAGTCTAAAAGGCGAATTGACGCTGAATAGAGGCACGGCCTATAAGTCGATAAGTCGAAGCGGAACTCCCTAAGAAGGCGCACTTTGATTCACTTGTTGAGTCACTCGCCAGCATGAATGGGCTGATTCGAGCATCGCTGAAGAATCCCTACGCGGTGATCGTGGTGATGTTCACGATTCTGATCGTGGGGATCCTCTGCCTGAGGATCATCCCGATCGATATCCTGCCGGTCTTCCGCTCGCCGGCCGTGCAGGTGCTGACTTTCTATAGCGGCATGCCGGCCACCTCGGTCGAAAAGGACATTACCAACCGCCTCGAGCGCTGGACCGGTCAGGCCAACAACATGAGCCGGCAGGAGTCGCGTTCGATCGTCGGCGCGAGCATCGTTCGCAATTATTTCCAAGGCGACGCCGACCCCAACGGGGCCTTGGGACAGGTGATGTCGCTCTCGACTGGCACGCTTCCTTATCTCCCGCCGGGAACGCTGCCGCCCGTGGTGCTCCCTTTCGATCCGACGGCGACGGTCCCCGCTTGCATCGTGGCGCTCGACAGCAAGACCCAGAATGAATCGACCCTGTACGACGTCGGCCGCTACGAAGTTCGCAACATGGTGATGGCGATTCCGGGGGCGGTGGCTCCGGTCGTCTTCGGCGGCAAGGTGCGGACGGTGCTGGCGTATCTCGACCGCCAGAAGATGCAGGCGCGCCATCTTTCGCTTACCGACGTGATGGAGGCTATCGATCGCTACAACCTCTTCATGCCGACCGGCGATGCGAAATTCGGCGATCTTGATTTCGCCATCGACTCCAACTCGATGTACAACGTGATCAGCGAGATGAAGGGGATTCCGCTGCGGGTCGGGCCTGGCACGGCGATGTTCCTGGGGGATATCGGCACGCCCACCGACACCAGCTTCATTCAGACGAACGTGGTTCGGGTGAACGGCCGACGACAGGTCTACATCCCCGTCTTTCGGCAGGTTGGATCGAGCACGCTGAGCGTAGTCGACGAGCTGAAGGCCGAGGCCCCGACGATCGAGCCGCGGCTGACGCGTCCCGATGTCAACTTGCGCGTTGTGATGGACCAGTCGATCTATGTGCGGCAATCGATCAAGGCGCTCGTGCAGGAGGGAGTGCTGGGGGCGATTCTTTGCTCGCTGGTGATCGTTATCTTTCTGGGCGAGCTGAGAATGACGGCGATCGCGATCTGCACGATTCCGCTTTCCGTCCTGGGAGCGATTGTGGGGCTGTATGCCACGGGCAACACCGTCAACGTGATGACACTGGCCGGCCTGGCGATGGCCATCGGGCCTCTCGTCGACAGCGCCATCATCTGCCTGGAGAACACGCACCGCCATCTGGCATTGGGATCGAAGGTCCGGCGGGCAGCGTTTTTGGGGGCCAGTGAAGTGGCCATGCCGGAACTGGTCTCGTCGCTGTGCACGTTCCTGGTCCTGGCTCCGCTGGCGCTCATGCCTGGCATGGGGGCCTTCTTGTTTCGCCCGATGGCTTATGCCGTCGCTTTCGCAATGATCGTCGCGTACGTCCTTTCGCGATCTTTTGTCCCGTCGATGAGCTCGCTTCTCCTCAAGTCGCACGAAGAAGAGGAGGGGCGACGCCCCGGCGCGATCGCCCGCGCGTTTGCCAGGTGGGAAGCGCTGATCGATCGTGCGATCGCGGCCTACGTGCGCAGCTTGGATTTCGTCCTGAGGCACCGGCGGGCCACCGTTGGCGTCGCGATCGGTCTCTTGGTCTTGAGCCTGGCTTTGGTGGGTCCCGTGATTCGCCGCGACTTCTTTCCGGAAGTCGACGCCGGCGCATTCGAAATTTACGTGCGGGCCCAGAGCGGCACGCGCATCGAGCGGACCGAAGCGAAGATCGCCGGCGTGGAGCAGGAGATCCGCAAGCTGCTCGGCAAGGATCTGCAAACGATCATCAGCGAGATCGGCGTCGTCGCCGACTGGTCGGCGGCCTACACGCCCAATGCCGGGCCGATGGACGCCGTCATGAAGGTGCAGCTGGAAGCCGAGAGGGGGCGGTCGGCCCAGGAATATGTCGAAATCCTCCGCCGGGAGCTGAATCACGACTTCCCGGAGTTGGAGTTCGCCTTCGATGCGGGGGGAATGATCCGCGGCGCGATGAACGAGGGGAAATCGACCCCGCTCAATATCCGCGTGCGAGGCAAAGACATGGTGAAGACCCGCGAGGTTGCGGCCGCCATCAAACGGGAGGTCGTCAAGATCCCGGGCGTGGTCGATGCCCGGATCATCCAGCGGCTCGATTATCCCGAATACATGCTCGACGTGGACCGCACCAAGGCGGGGGAGCTTGGGCTCAGCCAGGCGGACGTGATGCAGAACGTCGTCGCCGCCATCAACTCCAGCATTTCCTTCAACAAGAAGAATTTCTGGATCGATCCCGTCAGCCACAACCAGTACTACGTCGGCGTGCAATACCCGGAAGGGGACATCGAGTCGATCGAAACGCTGCTCAATATCCCGATCACCAGCCCTACGCAAAGCGAGCCGGTGCCGCTGCAGAACATCGCGTCGATCAGCCGAACGACTGTGCCGGCGGAGGTCAACCACACGACGCTGCAGCCGACGATCGACCTGACGATGGGGGTTTACGGGCGCGACTTGGGGCACGTTGCCGACGACGTCGGCCGGTTGCTGAAACAATTTGGCGAGCCGAGCGGGCGCGGGGTCTGGGCGCCGTACGAAATAGGAGCGCCCAATCATCGGCTCCTGGCCGGCGGCGAACTCGAACTGACGGGCGAGTATTCGCGGATGCAGAACACGTTCTACTATTTGGGCGGGGGACTGATCCTCGCTGCGCTGTTGATGTACTTCCTGATGGTGGCGCTCGATCGGTCCTGGGTGGTGCCCCTGACCGTGATGGGAACCGTGCCGATCGCGCTGGCCGGGGTGTTGCCGATGCTTTATTTCACGGGCAGCGCGCTCAACGTGCAGTCGCTTTTGGGCATCATCTTTATCGTGGGCATCAAGGTGGCCAACACCGTGCTGATGAGCGACTTTGCCCAGGAGCTTCGCCGGCAAGAAGGGCTCTCTCCGACGGAGGCGATTCGCAAGGCGGCGTCGATCCGCGTGCGGCCGGTGACGATGACAGCGGTCGCGGCGTTCTTTGCGATGGTCCCGTTGGCCCTGGCGCTTGAGCGGGGCAGCGAAGCCAACGCCCCTCTCGCGCGGGCGATCCTGGGGGGGCTGATTGCCGGCGAACCAGCGACCCTGTTCGTGCTGCCCTGCCTCTATTCGCTGTTCGTCAAGCCGGTGCCCCTACTGCCCGACCGATTGGACGAGGAACTCGTCCTGGCTCCCCACGCCGCGTCGTGAAGCGAGCTATCGGGGGGACTATTTGTTGGGCAGGGGCGCTCGCGAATTTTCGGCCGGCGCGATCTCGTTGACTTCGACGGCCGCCCCTGGTGTCAGGTCTTCCCCCGGATGAGCGATGACCAGATCGTCCGCGTGAATTCCTGAAACGATCTCCGCCCGGATGCCGTTGTCGCGGCCGACCTTGACCGGCATCAGCATCGCGTGTCGATTGCGGACGACGTACACCGAGAACGACCCCGCCTGGGTGTTGGTGATCAGGGCCGAGGAAGGAATGCTCAGCTCCTTCGTGGCTGCCGTGAGTTGGATCGTGACGCGGCCAAACATCCCGTCGCGCAGTTCGTTGTTTGGATTCTTGAGATCGACCTCCACTCGCATGGTGCGGTCGGCGCGATCGAGCGAATCGGCAATCCGCGAGACCTTGGCGTGAAAGATGCGCCCTCGCAAGTCGTCCAACTGCACCTCAGCCAGGTCGCCCGGCTCGCAGTAAGGGACATAGCGCTCCGGAAGCCTGGTCACCACGCGCATCACGTCCGTGCGGGCGACAGTCAGGAGCGGAACCTGTCTCGGACCTCCCTCGGGAGCCCGAATGAAATCCCCGACGTGAAACCCTCGCTCGGTAATGACGCCGCTATAAGGCGACACGATCTTGAGGTAATCGACGTAGACCTGAGCTTTTTGAAGCAGGGCCTGGGCGACGTCGACTTTTGCCTTGGCATTGAGGACGTCGGCCTTCGTTTGCGCGACCTTCGCTTTCTGGGCCACGACGCTGGTCTGGGCCGTTTGAATCGCAGCTTGCGTGGCGTCCACGGCAGCCTGGGCCGCGTCGCGCTCTTTTCGACTTTCCTCCACGAGCCGCTGGTCGATCGATTTCAGCTCGTAGAGCCGAGTCATCCGCTCGAATTGGATTTTGCGGAAAGAGAGGTAGGCGTTCGCGCGCGTCAGCTCAGCCTGCTTTTCCGAGACGCGCGCTTCCGCGGCCCCGACATCGGCTTGGGCACGGACGACGGCTGCCTTCGTCAACTCCAACCTAGCTTTGGCTTGCTCGAGCTCAGCTTTGGCCTGATCCCGCGCTTGAACGTACTCGGGTGCATCGATTTCGGCAAGCACTTCGCCCGCCTTGACGACGCTGCCGATATCGACATTCTGCACCTTGAGGTAACCCGAGACCTTGGTATAGAGCTTGGAATAATCAAAGGCGTCGACATTACCCGGTTCCGTATCAGTACGCGCCATGCGGCCAGCGTACGGGCGCACCACGTCGACCCGGATCCTCTGCGTCGGACCGGTTCCACCGGAAGGCGGTGGGGTAGCGGTCTCGGAAGCGTCCTTCTCGGGAGTTTGAGCGACCTGAGAATCGCCGCTTGAGCGGGCCCAACACGCCGCGGCAATCACCACGAGTGCCGCCGCGACAAATCCGATGAGTCTGACGGCGGTCGGACGTTTCAGCACCAGAGCGAGCCGTTGGGAGGTGTTGAGTGCAGAATTTCGGCGAAAAGATATTTCGCTAGCGATTTTACGTCGACGCACACCCGAAAGGAATCTCGCTCGGCCCCGTCCCTCCCTGGTTTCCGGACGGTCGGTGCTCCAAATTGGGAATCGCCATCGCGTGCGGGGAAAGATTGATCGGCCAGACGACCAAAATCCGCTCCCGGGAAAAATTGTGAGTGGTATTTTCTCTACCAGTCGTGGTGTGACGGCATTAGAATGGGTTAGTCACCGAAAGCCGGTGACTTTCATTTCTTTTAATTGAGACAATAACGTCGCGATCAGGGATCTGATTCCTGCCCGCGTTGACACCACTTCACGCGGGTGTTAGCGTTGGCCGAGTTATGTTGAGTGCATCGACGGATTGATTCCCCGACGATTCTTTCCTTCCATCATCTTCGCTGTCTTCCGCCGGAATCGTTCAGGCCTGAAACAAGGCCTCCTGTGGCCGATGCAGACGGGTTCTCGTTGTCGTTGACTGAACTGTTGGCGCAAAGGGAAAACCACCGTAATTAGTGCATGGTCGTGTTCCGCGACGCGGTGACCCGGGAGCGCTCTGGGTTACGCGAACGGAACGGTTGGCGAAGGGTGTTCCGGCGTCTGGTGCGGCACGCGTCGCACACACGAAATCGGGCCGGGCCGAACGATTCGGCCGCGGGCTAGTCCGTCGGGTGGAGTTCCATCTCGATGCTGCAGGCGAAGTTGAAGGTCGTGGGAGGCAGACACCACGGCAAGATCATCCCGTTGGCAACGCGTAAGTTTCTGATCGGGCGCGAGCAGGACTGCCACCTGCGCCCCAACAGCGAACTGGTCAGCCGCCATCATTGTGCGCTTTGGGTCGACGATTTTTCCGTTCGCGTGCGCGACCTGGGAAGCACGAACGGCACCTTCGTCAACAACCAGCGTGTGCGGGGCGAGCTGGTCCTCGGCGCGGGCGATCACATTCGCGTTGGCAAGCTCGACTTCGAGCTGTTGATCGGCGACCTCCCCGAGAAGAAAG
>DASPSM010000260.1:0-8327 GCA_035623955.1 Planctomycetaceae bacterium | reverse complement strand
GGCTCTGGCCGCGTCCCAAAACGGCGAGTTTCCGTTCTCCAGAATGATGATCCGCTTGAGATCCTGCCCTTGGGCCGGAACCCCGCAAGTCGCCAAAGCGGCGAAGACCGAAAACAGGGAAAGTACGCCGCGCATCAACTGGCGCATAATCGAGTTTCCTTGCCTCAGGTTGTCCAGCTCAAGGCCGCCAGGTCGGCGCGGCAAACCGCAACAAAGCAATGGGAAAGCCGGTGAGCAATTCCAGAATAAGGCCGCGAAAAAACCAAGTCAACGAGCGGCAATTGCGGCGCGCCGAGGGCTTAAACGCGTTCGATCTGCACGCGGGCGTCGTTGAAGCAGGCGCCGGCGCCCAGGTCGGAAAGCGTGTCTGGGGCCAGCGCGTTGGCGGTCTGGCCGTTATGCGTGTGGCGGGCCCAGAGGCCTTTGGGGAGCGCGGCTACGCCGGGGCGCAGGTCGCCGTTGAGTTTGGCCGTGCAGAGCACTTCGCCGGAGTCGTTGAAGATGCGTACGGCGTCGCCGTCGGCGATTCCGCGGTCGCGAGCGTCGTCGGGGCAGATCTCGACCGGAACCGTGTCGCGGACGAGTTGATAGAGCGTTGAGGAGATCGCCTTCGACGTCGACGGCGAGATCAAGGTCAGCGGGAATTGCGCAGGCGCAGTGACCGGCAGATACGCGTACAGGCCCTTGGATGTCTCCCGATCGAGTGCCTCGGGGCACAGGTCGATGCGGCGATCAGCAGTGCCGGGGAAGACGTCGACAAATTGGACCGGCCGCGTGCCGCACGGCGGATCCGCGCGGCCCGTTTCCGCGAACGACTCCGAGAGCTTCGCCGCGGAGGCCGAGGTCGCCACGATGGCCCGGACCACTTCCTCTTCGGTCTCGGGATCGCCGGGCTGCGACAGCCCCATCCGACGACAGAGCGTGCCGAAGAGCCAATGGTTCGCCCGAGCCTCGCCCGCCGGTTCGACAACCGGCTGTGTGAATTGGGCGATCATGGCCCCGTAGCTGCGACGAGCCTCGGCGTGCTCGAGGAACGTCGTGGCCGGCAGGAGAATGTCGGCATAGAGAGCCGTGTCGGTCATCACTTGTTCGTGAACGACGGTGAACAAGTCTTCGCGAAGCAGGCCCTCGCGGACTTTGTTCTGTTCGGGGACCGTCGCGATCGGGTTACAGTTATAGACGAACAGCGCGCGGACCGGGGGCTGGAATTCGGGCCGTAGCGTTTCTCCCAAGAGATTCATGTTGATGATTCGGGTCGCTGGAGCCGGAGCCGCCGCACCGGCCAGCGCGTCGACATCCCACGCAGCCCCCTGACTGAGCGTGTAGCCGCCTCCTCTCACTCCGAACTTTCCCGCCACGGCGGGCAGCGCGAGCACAGCCGCAATCGCGGAGCCGCCGTTCACGTTCCGCTCGATTCCCCACCCGCAGCGGATGACGGCCGGCTGTGTGTCGGCGTACAGCCCGGCGAGCGCCGCGATTTGCTCGGCCTCGATTCCGGCGACCTGAGCTGCGCGCTCGAGCGTCCATTCCTGGCTCCGGTCGTGGAGCCGTTCCCAGTTGCGGCACTGCGCGGCGAGGAAAGAAAAGTCGGCCCGGCCCGAGTCGAATAGCCAGCGAATCATCGCCAGAGCCACCGGCAAATCGCTCCCAGGTCGCAGGGGCAGATGCAGATCGGCCTGTCGCGCGAAGGGCGTCCGCCGCGGGTCGACGACCACCAGCTTCGCACCGTCGGCCTGAGCCTGGCGGAGGAATGGGGCAAGATGGATGCCGGTCACCGCCGGATTGACGCCCCACAAGATGATCAGCCGGGCCGAGGGATAATCCTCGAAAGCAACTCCGGGCATCTTGCCGTACAAGCCGATCGCGGCAGTCGACGCGGGCATGGCGCACAGTGTGCGGGCCAGCCGCGACGCTCCCAGCCGATAGAAGAACCGGGCATCCAGCCCGTTCTGAGTCAGCCAGCCGTTGGAGCCCCCGTAGCAATAGGGCAAGATCGCCTCTCCGCCGAACTGGTCACGGACCTCGGCGAGCCTGCTTGCGATCCGCTCGAGCGCTTCGTCCCAGCTCACGCGGCAGAATTGGCCGCTCCCTTTTGGGCCGGATCGCACGGCCGGATAGAGGACCCGGTCGGCCCCGTACATCAACTCGGGGAAATGTCGAACCTTGCCGCAGATGTACCCGTTCGTGATCGGGTTGACGTGATTGCCGTCGAGCGACTCCACGCGTCCGTCGCGGACCGTCACGTCGAGACTGCAACTGTCTGGGCAGTCGAGCGGGCAGGCGCTCTTGAGAACTTCGAGTTGCGATCCGGGCATGCGGAACCACCTCGGGTATCTGTCGATGGAGCGCCGCGGCACGCGGCGTGGCGCCCGGATCAATTCTCATCGGCCTGTCGGCAAACCACAATCCCGATTCCGCGCGGGCCCGACGTGGACATTCGAGAGTGCCGGACGCCCCCTCACCCCCGGCCCCTCTCCCGCGAGGGGAGAGGGGAGAAGAC
Organism: Planctomycetaceae bacterium; assembly: GCA_035623955.1. Lineage (GTDB taxonomy): Bacteria > Planctomycetota > Planctomycetia > Planctomycetales > Planctomycetaceae > DASPSM01. The sequence goes on along the minus strand of DASPSM010000260.1, from coordinate 5,827 downwards.
TTTGCATGCGGTGGCTTGTTCTGCGACGCATGCCCACTCCGGCGTTCTTCCCCCCTCTCCCCTCGCGGGAGAGGGGCCGGGGGTGAGGGGCCGCGCGCCATCCGCGTCACAGAATCGCGACAACGTCACTTCGCAGTGACAACGCGAGTGGAGCCAGGGTTCGCGTCAGCCGGCCGCGGAAGTTTGGGCCAGCCTACTTCACGGTGAAGTTGACCGTGTACGAGGCCACCTTCTGGCTGAGCTGGTCCTCGACCGTCAGCTTGAGCGTGTGCGGCCCCAGGGAGATATCCGGCGGAATCGAGAACTCGTAGCTGTTGTAGTAGTCGCGTCGGGGGCTCGCGCACAGATCCTCGTTGGGCGGGAAAGGCATCGATTTCACGAGCTTCCCGCCGCTGTCGAAGATCTCGATCGACGATTTGAGAATCACCCGGTAGGGACCGTCCGCCGTCGGCTCGCTCTTGAAGTTCTCGACCTCCGCGTACAAGAGCACCGGTTGGCCGGCCGTGAATTCATCCCGTTTGAACCGCTCGTACCGGCCATAATTCTCGATCTTGTTGCAGAAGGCGACGTTCCGCAGCTCGAGCTTCGATTTCTCTTGCAGCTTGTGCACCGCCGCTCGCAGCTGGGCGATTGTCTGCGTGGCGCGGTCGCGGGGGTCGGCGATGGTGTTGCGGTCGAAATAGCTCGACACGCCCCAGAAGACTTCCTGCCAGAACTCCTGGTCCGCGGGCTCCAGTCCGGCAATCGGCTCGAGCGATCGGGCCGGCTGGCCGGAAAGCAGATACAACATCCGCAGATTGACTTGCTTTTGAATGTAGGCGAGCTTTTCGGCGTCGGACGTGCCGACGGACGTTTGGCCGGCTTCTGCCGCGGCGACGGCCACGATCTTTTGCAGTTCGTCATGCCAGTTGGCCGGCAGCACGACGTTGCGTGAGCCGTTCGCGCCGGGGAGCGGATTGATCGCTCCCAACAGCCGACCCGACAGGGCTGCCAGACTCGACGGTTGCTGGTTCGTAGCGGGCTGTTGGGTCGGAGCCTGGCCTGCCGGCTGCGGCGGATTGGTCGAGGCGCCTGTTGCCGACGCTTGCGCAGCGGCGGCTCCCGTCGTTCCCGGATCGGAAGCGGGGACGACCTGGCCGTCGGGAAGGTCGACCGGCGGGCCCAATTTCACCGGTTGCTCCGGTGCGGCTGTGTTCGGCTGAGTCGACGGCGCGGTCGCCGATGCGAGGGCGACTCCCGAAGCGTCGAACGGCCCGGTGGCGACGGCCTGAGTGACCGGCGATCCCGTGCCGCGGGCCGGAGGCTGCACGTTGGCGACCGCGTTGGCAGGAGCCGCCACGCCCGGCTGAATCGACGGGCCGTCGGCAAACGGATTCGGTTGTGCGGGCTGCGCCGGAGCCGCACTGCTCGCGGACACCACCTTCGGCGACGGAGCAGTTGGAGACTGCGCGCGGCCCGACGTGGGAGCCGGCTCGGTATCGACCGGCGGCAAACCGGCAAACGCGTCGCCCGGTCCCGCCGGAGCCGGTTTCGGCGTTGCCGTTGCAGGCGGCATTCCTGGCATGCTGTCGAACGGAGACGGCATCGGAGCCGCCGCGCTCGGACCAGGCTTTTGGTTTGCGCCGCCGGAAGCGACGGCAGTCGACTTGCTGGTCGGTGCTGAATTGCTCGGAGCAATATCGGGGTCGAACGGATTGGCTGCTGGAGCGGCCGGAGGCGTCACGGGCGCCGCCGGCATGGCGGGCACTTGCGCCACTGCACTGGGCGCGACCGCCGACGTGGTCTTGTTTGGTGCCGGCCTGGCCGGCGCGTCGTCCCACGGGCTGACGCCGCTGAGCGTCGGCGAAGCGGGCTGCACAGGCGTCGTCCCCGCTGTGCGCTCGCGCAGGACCGAATCCTTAGGAGCCGTGGGATCGTCGAACGCCGGCAGACCGGGCGCTTCGTTGGAGGCAGTCCTCACCGTGGCGCTGCTGCTGCCACCACCAGTGCCGGCATTGGCCCAGTCGGTGTTTCCGCTGGCGCGATGGCTCTCGGCCAGCTCGCGGGCCATGCGATGGTTCTCGACAAGCTCGCGAATGAACGACGGGTCGAACTTCGCCCAGTCTTCGAACAGCTTTTCCCGCTTGTCGGCCGGCTCGTAGGCCAGCTCGTCCATCATCAATTTTTTCAGGGCCGGATCGATGGTGGCCGACTTGTAGCCGCTTCCCGCGGCGGCCTTGTCCCCGTCAGCCGAGCTGTTGGACGCGGTCGAAGTGTCGCCGCTGCTCGACGAGGAGCCGGACGCGCTGGAACCGGACGGCTTGAGCGGGTTGGCCGGGTCCTTCGACGCCGTTGCTTGGGCGCTGTTCGAGCGTTGCATCCAGCCGAACGGGCTGAAGCTATTCGGTGCTGAACAACCCCAACAACACAATACGCCGGCCGCGAATGCCCATCGGATGACGGTGCACCGTCCCATGTCGGCTTCCTTGCCTGACGAATCGACTGCGAGAAGTTCTCTGGAAAAAGGGAGGAGGGGGGTGGGTCTCGATGGGTTTGGGCCGCGCGTATGGGACGTCGGGGACGCGGCCGTGGGCGGGAAAGTTAATGAAAAGCACGAGTTGTGACAAGACCGTCTGTACCGACGGCTCCGGGAAAATCCGATTGCTCCGAACACTCCGGACTACCCAAACAAGCCGAAATGCCCCGATCAACGTTGCCGAAATACAACAGCGAAAGACCCGCTTTTCCCACACCTCGCGAATTGCCGCACCATCGGAGTGACCTAGGCTTGCAGAGGTGAGGCCCCCTTCGGGCTTTCTTCGCAGGACAGACCGCAATGGCGTTCCCCTTCGGATATGCCGCCGGATTCACGCGGCCCAGAGCACTTGCCCGACCCGAAGATTGCGAATCACGCTCAGGGTCAAACGGCCCGGGTCGCACGCGAATGGGGAACCGGGGTGCTCGTCGGCGGCTCGCCGCCGGCGTCTGGCAGCAGGTGGCCTGCGCAGGGCTGATCGAAGCTCTCGAGGACCGCCTGCTGCTGAGTGCCTCGTTCGTCACGCCGAGTTTTGTCATCGAGGGGCACGTCGATATCGCCTCCGGATCGAGCCGCGGCGAATCACCCAACGCCGCGACTTCCTACGTGGCGCCGATCGATCCGGCTCAGATGCAGCAGGCTTACGGGGTCAATCAGATCTCGTTCAACGGAGTCACGGGGAACGGGGCGGGTCAGACGATCGCGATTGTCGATGCCTACAACGACCCGGATATCGTCTCGGACGCCGCCACTTTCAACGGCCAGTTCGGACTGCAGCAGTTCAACGTGAGCGGCGGTCCGACGCTGCAAGTCCTCAATGAGAACGGCGGAACCTCGCTTCCCGCCAATTCGGCGGTGGACGGCTGGGACATCGAGGAATCGCTCGACGTCGAATGGGCCCACTCGATCGCGCCGGAAGCCAACATCATCCTGTTCGAGGCCAGTTCCAACTCGTACGACGATTTGTTGACCGCCGTGAGCACGGCGGCCGACACGCCGGGCGTCTCGGTCGTTTCAATGAGCTGGGGCGGCGGCGAGTTCTCCACCGAAGCGACTGCCGATTCGATCTTCACGACCCCCGCGGGACACCAGGGTGTGACGTTCACCGCGAGCACCGGTGATGACGGGACGCCCGCCGACTATCCGGCGCTGTCGCCCAATGTCGTCGCCGTCGGCGGAACGACGCTCTCGATCGACTCCAGCGGCGATTATCTCGGCGAAAGTGCCTGGTCCGACGGCGGCGGCGGCATCAGCCAGGTGGAGCCGCTTCCCAGCTATCAGGACAACCTCGACGGCATCAACGGCGCCAGCACGACCCATCGCAACGTGCCCGACGTCGCGATGGACGCCGACCCCAACACGGGCGTCTACGTCCTCGACTCGTACTCGGGCGGCTGGTTCCAGGTGGGGGGAACGAGCCTCTCCAGCCCGATGTTCGCGGCCCTGGTGTCGATCGCCGATCAAGGACGCGCGCTGCAGGGCGAGGGGACGCTCGACGGGGCCACGCAAACGCTCCCATTGCTTTACAGCCTTCCCGGATCGGACTTCCACGACATCACGACGGGTGGCAACGGCACCTATAACGCCGGCGTCGGATACGACCTGGTAACCGGCCTTGGCTCGCCGGTTGCCAACCTGCTCGTTCCGGCTCTCGCGGGGTACAGCACCAGTCAGCCCCCCTCGTCGCCTCCGGCGCCTCAACCTCCGGGCGTGAGCGGTCCGAGTTCGGCTATTGTTGCCCAAGACGGGTCGCTGACGTTGTCTTCGGCCGACGGCAACGCGATCACGCTCACAGACGCCGCGGCGGGGAGCAACAGCGATTCGCTCACGCTGTCGGTCGGCGACGGCACGCTCACCCTCGGCTCGACGAGCGGTCTGACCGTCGTCTCGGGGGCCAACGGCTCTTCATCGATCACAGTCAGCGGGACGCTCAGCAATCTGAACACCGCGGTGAACGGGCTGGTCTACACGCCCGGCTCGGGGTTCACCGGCAGCGACTCGCTCTCGATTTCACTGAGCGATCCGGGGGACAGCCTTTCGGCTTCGCACTCGGTCGCTCTCTCGGTCAATGCGCCCCCTTGGTTCGGAGGGCCCGCCTACGTCTGGGTCAACGAGAACAGCACGCTGACGTTTTCGTCCGCCAACGGGAACGCCCTGACGATCGCCGATTCGGCCGCGGGGATCAGCGGCCTGGAGATGACGATCAACGCGGCGTACGGCAAAGTGAAGTTTTCGTCCATGAGCGATTTGACCCTCGTCTCGGGCGCCAATAACTCCGCGTCGGTGACGGTCAAAGGAACGCTCGCCACTATCAACGCGGCCCTGAACGGGATGGTCTTCACGCCGACGTCCGGATACGCCGGTTCGGCCGGGGCGCTGCGGTTCTCGATCACCGATCTGGGCGACGGGCTCATTGGAACGGCTGCCATCGGCGTCTCCGTCTATGCGGCCCCCAAGTTCACGGGCCCGACGTCGGCAACGGTGACCGAAAATACGCCGTTCGTCTTTTCCTCCGGCAACAGCAACGCGATCGGCATTACCGATGCCGCCGCCGCGAAAGGGGGCAACGTGCAGTTGGCGCTCTCCGCCACGCACGGAACTCTCGGCCTGTCGACGACGGCCGGCCTGTCGTTCACCGCCGGCTCCAACCATGCCGCCTCGATGACGATTGTCGGCACGCTTACGAACATCCTTGCCGCCCTGAACGGGCTGACATTCACACCAACCAGCAAGTACACCGGCTCGGCGTCGCTCAAACTGACCACGAAGGACTTGCTGGACGGCCAGAGCGGAACGGAGACGATCACGCTCAAGGTGGCCAAGGCCAGCCCCGCCGCGGTGGGCGGCCATTCGACTTCGCCGCCTCTAGGCGCCTCTGGCGACGGCATCGTCGAGGGAGCGTCGGTGTTCGCGGCCGGCTTCTTCAGTGACGACCTCGCCTACTGGGAAGGCCTGCTGGCGGCGATCGAGCAGCTCAATCGCCCGTAACTGGCTGCCATGCCCACCGCTTTGAGTGGGCATGTCCTGCAACGCATGCCCACTCCGAGCCGTGGGCATGGCACCCAACCGGTGAATTCAGGTCGGTCGAAGCGCTAGTCATAACGCGAGTAGACGCGCGGAAATTCTCGTCGACGGGCTTCCAGCTCGGGGACACACACGGCCGGGAATCTGGGCCGCTGGTAGGGGGCTCCGAAGAGCGTGTCGCAGAATTCCAGCTGCACCATCAAGCGGTCGCCCGTGCGCGGCGTGATCCCTTTGTGATAGCCCCGCGTGTCGACGGCGAAGAGCGTGCCCGGCGGCCCCGTCAGCTCG
>DASPSM010000323.1:0-6056 GCA_035623955.1 Planctomycetaceae bacterium | reverse complement strand
CGCGACTCGATATGGTATGACTCGCACCTGAACGCATGGGCTCCCTCCTTGGGCTTCTGGTTCGTTGGCACAAACCAGTCTCGGGAGGAGCCTTGCGTTCTCCAAGATCAATCACCCGAACTTGGCACTACTGTCATTCGTACTTCTGGACCGATGGTGTGCCATCGTCCGCCTGCGGCGGACTCGACCACCCTACAAAGCAGCCGCGCGTCAAGCGTTGATCTCGTAGCCCTTCCGCTGTTCGCGGGCTTGGAACTGTTGGGCCTCGGGGTCGCCGACGATTTGCTCGGCCTTGGAGTCCCATCTGATGGTGCGCCCCAGGCGCATGGCGATATTGGCCAGGTGGCAGATGGTGATGGCGCGGTGATGCGTGTAGACGTCCGACACCGGCTGCTCGCGCGATTTCACGCACTCGGCGAAGTTTCGCATGTGGTTGCCGGGCTTCTTCCCTTTGTAGAGGTGGGACAATAAATCCTCGGGCAGCGGGCGGGTCTGCAGCTCGTCGACCGGCGCGCCCACGAACGATTCGAGGCTGCGGCCGACGTGGAACTTGCCCGCCGTTCCTTCGAAGACGATGCCGTTTCCTTCGGGAGTCTCGTTCTTGATGACGATTTCGACGCCGCCAGGAAACTCGCAGCGAATCGTGAAGGTCGTCGCCGTGTTGTAGCGGTCGTCGACTGTCGGATATCCGTTTTTGAGCGGGACCGGATGTGCAAAATGCAGCGGCTCGACCGTCTGCGGCCCGGTCTGGGCCATTTCGTCCCCCGCCAGCGCCCAGAGCGCGATGTCGACATGGTGGGCACCCCAGTCGGTCAGCTTGCCGCCGGAATATTCGTACCACCAGCGAAACTCGTGATGGCCGCGCGTCTTGAGAAACTTGCCGAACATCTTTTCCCGGTAGTCGACCTTCGGGGCCTGCCCGAGCCACACGTCCCAGTCGAGGCTCTTCGGCGGAGGCACGCGGTCGAGCGTCTCGCTGGTCTCTCCGGTGCCGATATCGCAGATTGCTCGCTTCAGCTTGCCGATCCGGCCAGCCCGGACCAGCCCCACGGCCTTGAGGAAGTTCGAGCGCATCTCGCTGCGCTGCTGGGTGCCGACCTGGAAGACGCGCTTCGTCTCGTCGAGGACCTTGATGATCTGTTTCCCCTCGTCGATCGTGAGGGTCAGCGGCTTTTCGCAGTAGACGTCTTTGCCCGCCTGCATCGCTTCGATCGCAATTTTCGTATGCCAATGGTCGGGGGTGCAGACTGTGACGGCATCGATGTCCTTGCGATCGAGCAGCTGTCGATAGTCGGCGTAGCTATCGACGTTCGGCCCCTTTTTTCTCGAGTTGCGGTTGGCGGTGGCGAGGCCTTTTTTCAAGTGCTCGGTATCGACGTCGCAGACGGCCGCACAGTCGAAAAACTGCATCGCCCGCGGACCGTCATACCCGCGCCACTGGTTGCCCGTGCCGATGCAGCCGATCACCGGCCGCTCGTTGGGGCTCGCAAACTCGGCCGCTGGACTCGCGCTCGTCGGGAACCAGAACGGAGCCGTCGCCGCGCCGGCAGCGAACGAGGCCGACGTTTTTAGAAAGTCCCGGCGGTTGGGCATTGTTCTCAGGCCTTGATCTCGTAGCCCTTGCGCTGCTCGCGCGACTGCCAGGATAGCGCCTCGGCGTCGCCCACGATCTGCTCCGTCTTCGGATCCCACTTGATGGTGCGGCCCAGCCGCATGGCGATGTTGGCCAGATGGCAGGTCGTGATGGCGCGGTGATGCGTGTAAACGTCGGAGACCGGCTGCTCGCGCGTCTTGACGCACTCGGCGAAATTCCGCATGTGGTGCCCGGGCTTCTTCCCCTTGTAAAGATGCGACAGCAGGTCCTCAGGGAGCGGTTTCGACTTGAGTTCGTCGACGGGTTCGCCGAAGAGCGACTCGCGGCTGCGGCCGACGTGGAAGCGACCCTTGGTCCCTTCGAACACAATCCCGTTCCCCTCGGGGATCGAGTCCTTGATCGCGATCTCGACCCCGCCGGGAAACTCACAACGAACGGTAAACTGCGTCGCCGTGTTGTATCGGTTGTCGACAGTCGGATAGCCGTTCTTGAAGGGGACGGGAAACTTGACCTGCACCGGCTCGATCGTGTGCGGCCCGGTGTGAGCCATCTCATCACCCGTGATGGCCCACTGCGCGATGTCGACGTGGTGCGCGCCCCAGTCGGTCAGCTTGCCCCCCGAGTACTCGTACCACCAGCGGAACTCGTAGTGACAGCGCGTTTCGAGCTCCTTGCCGACCTTCTTTTCCATGTAATCGACCTTGGGGGCCTGGCCGAGCCACATGTCCCAATTGAGGCTCTTGGGCGGCGGCACGCGGTCGAGCGTCTGGCTGGTGGGCGAGCCGCCGATGTCGCAGATCGCCCGTTTCAGCTTGCCGACGCGCCCGTCGCGGACCATGGCAACCGCTCGCAGGAAGTTGAAGTGCATCTCGCTGCGCTGCTGCGTGCCGACCTGAAACACGCGCTTCGTCTCGTCGAGGACCTTGATGATCTGTTTCCCCTCGTCGATGGTGAGGGTCAGCGGCTTTTCGCAGTAGACGTCCTTGCCCGCCTGCATCGCCTCGATCGCGATTTTCGTGTGCCAGTGGTCGGGAACGACGATCGTAACGACGTCGATATCCTTGCGGTCGAGCACCTTGCGGTAGTCGCCGTAGTGGTCGACCTTGGCTCCCTTTTTCTTTTGGCGCCTCTGGACAAGTTCGAGCCCTTGTTCCAGGTGATCACTGTCGACGTCGCAGACCGCCACGCAGTCGAAAAACTGCAGCGCTCGCGGGCCGTCGTAACCCTGCCACTGGCTCCCCGTGCCAATGCAGCCGACCACCGGCCGTTCATTGGGACTGGCGAATTCAGCAGCGCGGCCTTCGCCTGTCGCGAACCAGAAAGGAACGGTCGTCGCCGCGGCGGCGGATGTCTTGAGAAAGTCGCGACGAGTCGGCTGGGAACGGCGGGAGTTATCGAGATTGCCTGAATTGTTCATCGGGGGGCGGGCTCCGGTCGAGGTGGGACGATCGGGTGGCGCAGCGCGACGGCACGTCGGCGCTTCTCGGTCCAACCCAGTCTAATCGAAGCCGCGGGCAGCAGTAAAAGCCGGCCGCCTAGTTCCGGCTGTTGCCGAAGATGCGGTAGAGGTAGTACAGGATCGTCAACAACGTCGTCAGAGTGGCGGCCACGTAGGTGAGAGCGGCCGCGTTGAGCACGCGGTTGACCGCGACTGCCCCGTCACCTTCAACGATCTGGTAATTGCGCAAGATCCGCTTGGCCCGAGCGCTGGCGTCAAATTCCACCGGGAGGTTAATGATCTGGAACACCAGCACGAAGCCATACAGGGCCACGCCCAACAGGATCAGATTGATTCCCAGCGCGGGCATCCGCAGCATCGCGAACAGGAAACCGACGATCAGCAGCACCGAGAACGCGCCGCTGCCGAAAGTCGCGGCCGGCACGGCCGCGTTGCGAATCACCAGCGGCATCCAGTTGTGGGCGTGCTGCAGCGCGTGGCCCGACTCGTGAGCGGCGATGCCGACGGCAGTTGCCGTGCGGGCCCGGTAGACGTCGCTGCTGAGCCTCAGAACGCGGGTGCGCGGGTCATAATGATCCGACATCGTGCCGGGCACTTCCTCGATGTTAACGTCCTGACAACCTGCCTCGTCCAGGATGTAACGAGCGGCCGCGGCGCCGGAAAGCCGCGCGGGAATCTGCATGCCCCTGGCATACGCGCTCTTGACCCAGACCTGCGCCACGATCATCAGCAGGATAGCCGGAGCCAGGAACACGAAATACATCGGATCAAAGTAGTACAACATCATCCTCTCCAAACGAGCGATACCCGCTCTTAAATACGCCCATTCGGGCCGAATCGATCGAACAATTATAGTTCGCCCGACCGGGAATTCGATCGAACCGGGCCTTCGAACGCTGCGGGCGATTTGCTCTAAGTTGCAAATTGCATGGAGGTTCGGACGGCCGAGTCGAGGCGTCCGACATCACGCGAAATAGGCGACAGCGTTTTGGAAGATTTTCAGCCCCGCGCCAGGGCCCGAACGGTGCGGGCGGCGGGTCCACTGCGGGTGCTGCGTCGCGTGCAGGAATCGCTCCGGGTGCGGCATCAAGCCGAGAATTCGGCCCGTCGGATCACCCAGCGCCGCGATGTTGGCAGTCGAGCCGTTGGGGTTATCCGGAAACGGAAGCAGGGCGTCGCCGTCGGAACTCGAGACGCGTTCTGTCTCGACGTCGGCAGGATTGGGCCGGTAGCAAAGAGCGATCTGCCCCCGCTCGCGCCAGGCCTGAATCACCTCCGGCGAGCGAACGACAATTCGTCCTTCGGCATGCGCGACAGGCAACTCGATGTCCTCGATGCCGCGCAGAAACACGTTGGTTGCCGATTCGGCCTGCAGCCGCACCCAAACGGCCGTGTATTTGCCATTCAGGTTCCACGTGAGCGTGGCCTCGGGAAGTTGTTCGACGGCCGGCGGCCACAACCCGGCTCCTCCCGGCAGGATGCCCGCCTTGAGCAGCACTTGAAAGCCGTTGCAGATGCCGAGCATCAACTTGTCGGCCGCGAGAAATCGGCTCAGCGACTCTCCCAGCTGGCCGCGAAGCTGCCGCGAGAAAATCACCCCGGCCCCGATATCGTCGCCGTAACTGAATCCGCCCGGCACGCAGACGATCTGAAAGCCGTCCAACACTTCGGGCCGCTCGAGGAGGCGAAACAAGTGCACGCGTTCCGGCTGCCCGCCGGCCGTCTCGAAGGCGAACGCAGTTTCCACGTCGCAGTTCGTGCCGGGCGCTCGCAGAACGCAGACTCGCGGTGGCATCTGGTGACCTCATTTCGCGAGAGCGGCGCGTTTTCGCCTCTCTTCGCGGATGCTAGTGCCGTCCGCGCGATTCCGCCAGTCACCGCAGGCGGGCTTCTTTCAGCGCGGTGATCCGGGCCAATTCGGCTTGGGCGTCCTGATTGCCCGGCTCGGCACGAAGAAAGATTTGCATTCGCGCGATCGCCTCGTCGAAGCGCCCCTCGCTCGCCAAGGCCGTCGCAATCGTTTGATTGCACTGCAGCAGGCCGGGATCGAGCCGCAGCGCCTTTTCGCACAACTCGATCGCCTGGGCCGGCTGCCCGGTTCTGGCGTAGAGCATTCCCAGGTTTCCGTACCCGCTGGCGTAGGCCGGATCGATTTCGATCGCCCGCTTGAAATGCCGCTCGGCGTCGCCGAGTTTGCCCCGCATCACCAGCGACAGGCCGACGTCGTTCTGCGCATCGGGATAGGCTTCGTCGAGGGCGATTGCTTTCTGGTACTCTGCGAACGCGTCGTCCGGGTAGCCCACCGCCTCCCAGCCACGCCCAAGACTGTGGTGAGCGCGGGGGTCATTCGGATCCTGCTTGACCGCTTGTTGGAGATGCGGCAGCGCTTCGCGAAAACGTTCCTTGCGAAATAGAGCCGAGGCCAGCGCGCGACGGACGGTTGGGTTGTCCTCCGTCACCGCGAACGTGTGCTGAAATAACGTGACACCGTCGCGCCAGTACCCAACCTGTCGAAACCCAAGCGCCGCGTAGACCACCACAACGATCCCTGCGGCGATTGGCAGAAATCGCTTGCGGACGCTCCCCTCCGGGATGAGCGACGGCACGAGCCACGCCAGCAACAGATAGATGCCCAGCATTGGCAAATAGGTGTAGCGGTCCGCCATCTGCTGTCGGCCGATTTGCACGAGGCCGATCACGGGAACCAGGCTGCCCAGATACCAGAACCAACCCGTGAAGACGTAAGGGCGTTTGCGGACGCTCACGAGGGCAAAGCCGGTAATAGCGGCCAGAGCGGCCACAGAAATGCCGAGGCCGACGACGTCCAGCCCGCCGGCCGGCAGCGGATAGAAAGGGGCCAGCCTTCCGGGCCAAAAGGCCCGCCACAAATAAAGGCCGTAAACGAGCAGGGCATTCAGCACGCGAGCGGTCAGCGGAATCCAGTCCGGTATCGCCCCGCTGCTGGATTGCGCGATCATTGCGACGACGCAAAACGCCGCGGTC
>DASPSM010000302.1:0-2269 GCA_035623955.1 Planctomycetaceae bacterium | reverse complement strand
TGCCGAGAGCCGGGCCAGTCGGCAGCGGGCTGTCGCCGTCAGCCTGAGTCGCCACGAGGGAACGCGCGTCGAAGTCTCTGAGAGTTTCCAGAGCTACGATCCGCTCCGCGAGCCGGAGATGCGGCCTTCGCCGTTTCAGGCTTATGTGCGGATCATGCTGGGATGCGACAAGTTCTGCACGTACTGCGTCGTGCCGATGACCCGCGGCCCGGAACAGAGCCGTTCGCCGAGCGAGATCGCCGCCGAAGTCCGCTTGCTGGCCGATCAGGGCGTGAAGGAAGTCACCCTGCTGGGGCAGACCGTCAACAGTTACAAGTACACCCAAAATGGGCGCCTGCACCGTCTCAGCGACCTTCTGGCTTTGATCCACGACACGGCGGGCATTCTGCGGATCAAGTTCGTCACGAATTATCCGCGGGACATGACCGACGATCTGCTCTTCGCCGTCCGGGACCTGTCGAAAGTCTGCCGCTACCTGCATGTGCCGGCCCAATCGGGTTCGGACGACGTGCTGCGGGTGATGAAGCGCGGGTACACCGTCGCGCAGTATCTCGAAATGCACGACCGCATCCGCGAGGTGATCCCCGACTGCGCCGTGTCGAGCGATTTTATCGTCGGTCACCCAGGTGAGACCGAAACGGAGTTTGAGAAAAGCATCGACCTCGTCCGCCGTTGCCGCTTCAAGAACAGTTTTATCTTCAAGTACAGCCCGCGCCCCGGCACCAAGGCCTTCGAACGCTATCCCGACGACATTTCTGAAGAGATCAAGCGCCGCCGCAACAACGAACTGTTGGCGATCCAGAACGAGATCAGCGAACAGGACAACGCCGCCTTCATTGGCCGCGAAGTGGAAGTGCTGGTCGAGGGACTGAGCAAGGCCGCGCGAAAGCAATCGGCGGCCGAGACTGGGACTGAAAACGGCCCGATCCAACTCGTCGGCCGATCGACCTGCGATCGGATCGTGGTGTTTGATGGCAATCCGCGCCTGGCGGGCACCCTGGCTCGCATCTCAATCGACGACTGCACGGCCACGACGCTGATCGGCGCAATCGTGACGCGCGAGATCCAGCACGGCTCGAGCCCGCTGTTGCCGATCCTCGCGTAGGGCAGGCTTCGCCTGCCGCGCGCTTTTGCGACGGATGAATCGGCAGGCGTCGGGATGCTGGGCTATCCGTCAGGTCTTATCCCACAAGCGCGGACTCAGTCCGCGATCGCCAACAAACGGCTGCGCGTCGAAAGGCGGGTTTTTCCTTGCCTCGCGTTCCACGCTAAAATAACGGCATGAGGCAGGACGTTTTAATCAGGTGCGCTATCGGGGCCAGTTTGGGGATGGTTGTCGCCGGCGTCGCCATTGCGAGAGGCGCGTGGTTCACCCAGCTGGGGATAGGGGTTGCCGTGGTTTCGGTCGCCTTCCTCGTCCCTTTCGGCATCATCATGTGGTTCTTCTTCGGAAGGAATCAGGGCAACCGGAACGACCGCTGACAGAACTCCCGTGCCAGTCCTCGAAAACAATTCTCAAAAAATCTCGGCCGAATGGTATCACTAGCCGCAACTTGGCGCCGGTGCCGCCGTGCGATTCAATGGGGGCCGAGGAGTTTACCAATGCAGAAAATCACGCGGCGTGAGTTTTCCCAGCAGGCGCTCGGTTCGCTGTTGACCTATTCATTGCTCGAGACGCTCTTCGCACATGATGCGTTCGCGGCGGATGTACGGCCGAAGACGGTCGAGTGGCTGGCCGGCATCAATGAGCTGGGTCAAGAGGTTCAAGGGCAAAAGCTGCCGCAGGTCGAGTGGCAGAAGCAGGTCGAAAAACTCTTCACCCAGGTCAATCTGCCCGATCTGCTCACGCTGATCGATTTCGATCGGCTCACCAAAGGGATCAAGCTCATCGACCGCGGAGCGCTCAGCCTGTCGTTCAAATTCCCGAAAGTGGAAGGCCTGCCGACGCAGTACGTGTTTGGCAAGCAGATCTTCGCGCTCAAAGAGGGGCGATCGGTCGTGCCGCACGGGCACAACAACATGGTGACCGCCTTCTCGATGCTCAAAGGGGACTTCCGCGGCCGGCACTACGATCGGCTGGAGGATCTGCCCGACGGGTACATCATCAAGCCGACGATCGATCGCAAGTTCAGTCCGGGCGAGTGCTCGACGATTTCGGACAAGAAGAACAACGTCCATTGGTTCGAGGCACTGTCGGAACCGGCCTTCATCTTCAACATCCACGTGCTCAACGTGAGCCCCGGCCTCGGTCTGCCGACGGGCCGCGTCT
>DASPSM010000291.1:0-4644 GCA_035623955.1 Planctomycetaceae bacterium | reverse complement strand
ACTCGACGCCTGTGGTGGAAGCGGCTCCAACGTGCACACTTTCCCCCCTCTCCCCTTGCGGGAGAGGGGCTGGGGGTGAGGGGTATCCGCCGACAGTTCCAACCTCTCGCACCCTTGTTACCGCTCGAAACTTCGACAACCACTCTTGGAGAACATTCAACATGACGCTGCGGAATTTGCTTTTGACCGCGATGGTGGTCGGCGCCGGACTCCCCACGACTGGAACGCAACTGGCCAAAGCCGACGACACGGTCTACGAGCTGCGGACCTACACCGCGGCCCCGGGAAAGATGGCCGATTTGCAAAGACGTTTTCGCGATCACACGATGCAGATCTTCGAAAAGCACGGGATGAAGAACGTCGGTTATTGGGTCTCCGTCAAGCAGCCCGACACGCTGATTTATATCCTGGCTCACAAGAGCCGCGCGGCGGCGGACAAATCCTGGGCCGAGTTTCGAGCGGACCCGGAATGGAAACGCGTCCGCGACGAGTCGCAAAAAGACGGGTCGCTGACCACGAAAGTGGTGAGCGTCTATATGGCTCCGACCGATTTCTCGCCGCTGAAGTAAGAGCACGCGATGAGCGAGGCGATGCCCGACGCGGCGCGGATCACGCCCACGCTGGCCTGGATCGGCGGCGTCGACGGTTGTCTGCGGATCATCGACCAGACGCTGCTGCCGGGCGAGCTGCGACAGATCGATCTGACCACGCCGGAGCAAGTTTGGGAGGCAATCCGGGCGCTGCGCGTCCGCGGAGCGCCAGCGATCGGAGTCGCGGCCGCGTATGGATTGGTGATCGGCTTACAGCCTGTAATCGACGCCGACCGACCCGCGTTCGACCGGCGGTTGCGCGAAGTGGCGGATTATCTCAACGCCAGCCGACCGACGGCGGTGAATCTCGCGTGGGCGCTGGCTCGGATGAAACAGGTCGCCGAATCGCAGCCGGGAGTCTCGCCCCGAGAAATGGCCGCCCGCCTGTTGGAGGAGGCCCGGCAAATCGAGGCGGAGGACCGCGCGATGTGCGCCGCCATCGGCCGCGCGGGGGCCGATCTTCTGGCCGACGGCACGGGCGTGCTCACGCATTGTAACGCGGGAAGCCTGGCGACCGCGGGCGACGGCACGGCCCTCGCCGTCATTTATGCCGCCATTCGACAGGGGAAACGGCTCTCCGTCTTTGTGGATGAGACGCGGCCCTTGCTGCAGGGAGCGCGCCTGACCGCGTGGGAACTCACGCAGCGTGGGATCCCCGCCACGCTGATTTGTGATTCGGCCGCCGGCTGGATCATGCGGGAAGGACGCATTCAGGCGGTCGTCACGGAGCCGACCGGATCGCAGCCAACGGCGACACGGCCAACAAGATCGGTACATACTCGGTGGCCCTTCTGGCCCGCGCGCATGGCATCCCCTTCTACGTGGCCGCCCCCACCAGCACGTTCGATCTGAGTGCGGCCGATGGTCGCTGCATCCCGATTGAGGAACGGTCCCCGGACGAAGTGACTCGCCCCTTCGCGCGACAGACCGCGCCCTCTGCGATCGCCGCCCGCAACCCGGCCTTCGACGTCACGCCCGCCGAACTGATCGCCGCCCTGATCACCGAGCGCGGGCTGATCCAACCGGTGACGCGAGAGACGATCCGCAATACGCTGGCAAAGCCCCAGGAACAGGCACCGAGGCTGGTCGCCCCATGAATTTCACGCTGGTGGGTGACGATCCCGAGATCCTGCCGCTTTTAAGCGCGATCGCAGAGAGCCCCACGCATCGCCTCGCATGCGCGGCCCTGCTCGGCGGTCTGGAATCGCAGATCCGCCAAATCGCCCCCGAGGTCCGCGTCTTTCCCCGCTGGGACGCGATCGTGACGGCCGGACAGATCGACGCCGTACTGGTCTGCGGGAGCAAGGAAGCGGTGCTCGAGGCCGCGCGGCAGCTTGCGGCGGCGGGGAGTCGGCTGCTGATCTCGCCGCAGAGCGCTCAGGGGTCGACTTGGATCTACGAGCTGTCACTGATTCGCGACGAAGGGGACGCCTGGATCGCCCCGATCTTTGTCGATCGGGCGATTCCCGGTTTCCAGCGACTCCGCGCCGCGATCGGCGAGGGGCTTTTGGGCCGGCCGCTGTACCTGCGAATCGACCGCGAGATCGGCGTGGCCAACGAGTCCGCCGGCCCCGTCTTGCCGACGGGCCTGGTCGAAGACGCGCTGTTGCACGACGCCGATCTCCTGCGGAGCCTCGGCGGCGATTACAGTCGGGTCGCGGCCACGTTGTCAGGAGCCGTCGCCGATCATGTGGCGGCCTCCGCCGTCACGCTCTCCGGCGATTCGCTCCCCGAGGCGACTTGGATGCTCCGCGGCACGTCGAGTCCGTCCCGCTTCAACCTGGTTGTTGCCGGCGAGAAGGGCGAGGTTTCCGTGACGGCCTCGGGCGAGCCCGTTTCCTGGGCGGTGCGGACCGAGCGTGTGACGATCGCCGATCTCGACGGAGCGCTCTGGTCGGACGAGGGGCCGGCGCTGCTCAAAGACATCGAAGCGCTGCTCTCGCAGCGCTCGGATGCGGCCGCGTGGACCGATCTAGTCCGCGCGTTCGAAGTCGTCGATGCGGCCCGCCTTTCGGTCCGCCGCCGCCGGGCCATCGATCTGCATGCGGAGACGGCCTCCGAGCGCAACTTGTTCAAGTCGCAGATGACGGCTCTGGGCTGCCTCACGCTGACGCTGACGCTCGTCGGCGTGCTGTTTTTGCTGCTCCTGATGCCGATGCTCGACGGGCGAAGTCGCGAGCAGATCGAGGCCGAGCGGGCCGGCGCCATTGTGCACCGCCGGGAGTTCAAGCCGCAAAGCGCCGAGTTAAATGACTCGGGAGTCGAGCACCTCGAATTGCTCGCCTCGCGGATGGGCGAAACGCGATTCCCCGTGCTGGTCGAACAAGCCGCCGACGAGGATCGGGCCCTCAACCAAAAGCGGCGCGACGTTGTGGTCGACGCCCTCAAGAAACACGGGGCGGACGACGCGCCCCAGCGCACGCAGCTCGCCCCGATCGTCGGCCAGTGGTATCCGCGCGCGCTTCGCGTCGTGCGAGTGCTGGTGTTCGCTCCGCTGGCGCTGTTTCTCGTGTTGCAGTTCTTCGTCTTTTTGACGCGGCCGTCGGCGCGCTAGAGCAGTTTCCCTTTTTGCGCAGCCACGTAGGGCTTTCCATCAAAGTTGCCTCGAAATTGATGCCGACGCGCCGCGCGATGCCGTCGCGACTTCCAGTACCTGGCGGCTACAAATAGCGCCGAAATGCTCTAGCTTCTGGTGCCCCAGGGACAACCGAAAATAGCCCAGCGATTCATCGCTGGGTAAGAGTGTTCCCATAGACTTCGTTTGAAAAGTCCCGTCAGGGACGACAGAGGCTTGACGTCGCCAAAGCCGTGGAGTTGCTCAAGGGGAATTCGTCCAAGTGGATCCACGACGAACGCGGTTTCGAATGGCAGAAAGGGTATGCCGCATTCCGCATCGGCATCTCGGGAGTCGCGGAGACAATTGCCTACATCGAAAACCAGGCCGAACCTCATCGACGCGTCACCTTTGAAGAGGAATTGGCAGCAATCCTGCGAAAGCACGGGCTCGAGTTTCAGCCGGGCAGGCTCGATTGACGCTTCGCCACTCTGTCGCCCCCTTGGGGCTCCCGAGAGATCAATGAGAGGTCATGACGGACCTCGCTGACCCAGCGATGAATCGCTGGGCTATTGTCGGCCGCCCAAGGGGCTTCGAGAAAAACTAGCCGCTACGAGCAGCTTGCCTTTTTTTGCAGCCGCCGTAAGGCCTCCATCAAAGGAGCGTCGACATCGATGCAACCTTGCCGCGCGGCTACGAATTAGAGTGAATTGCTCTAGCTCGCGCTATCGGCGCAGGCCGGGTGGAAGCTCCCAGGCGCCGGTCGGCACGACTGTCGGCCCAGTGAGATCGAAGACAGCAGAGGTCGCTTGTGTCGGACGGGGGCGATCCCAGTAGTGCTGACCGTACGGCGAAGCCGGCGACAGTCCCCAGCCGGTGGCGATCTCCGAGTGTGCGAGCACCTGCTTATAGTTGTACGGTCGGAAGAAATGAAATCCGTGCGCGGGATTTTCCTGAACGTAGCCGTGCAGCCACGGTGCCGGATAATCAAACGGAAACCGCGCTTCGCAGGGAGCGCCCGCCATCTCGATGACGTTTCCCGAGACGACATTGCCCTGGACGGTGCTGCTTTCGGCAACGCCGGCCGGCGTCGCAGGCGCGGGGGGGACCGCACCGGGTGCGACAGGACCCGCGCCTAAGACGGCCGAAAGGAGAATGGGCCAGCAGTTCGCCGCCATCGCGCACCTCCGTGTTCGCGCTTTAGTGAGACTGTCCAGGAATCCGGGTGCCACTGCTGAGACGTTTCGGCTCAGCAGTGCGTTTTCGCGGACGCTATTACACTCGAATCATGTTTGAAACGCCCAACCCAAAGCGCTGAAGACACGGCTGAGCGAGACTCGAGGGTGTCCGGGAATTCGATGAATTTTCTTGGCCCCGTAAGAGGCCGCAGAGAGTAGCCCAGGGCTTCCAGAACATTTCCCATTTACGCCGTAAGTCGTTGATGCAATTTGATTCGAATTGCATTGATCAGGAGCATGGCTGGGTTCCTTCCTTGGAGAA